>JALAHE010000382.1 GCA_022712075.1 Galactobacter sp. | reverse complement strand
TTAGCGCAGGAGGCGGCCGATGGCGACCGCGGCCTCCTCGACCTTGTCTGCCACGATGGTGGCGTCCCCGGTCTCGGCGGAGCGGGCGGCCGCGTCGACGACGCAGTGCCCGATGTGGTCCTGCACCAAGGCGAGCGAGACCTTGTGCAGGGCGGCGTTGACGGCGGAGATCTGCGTGAGGACGTCGATGCAGTAGTTGTCCTCGTCCACCATCCGCGAGACGCCGCGGACCTGGCCCTCGATGCGACGCAGGCGCTTGAGGAGGGCCTCCTTGTCCGCGGAGTAGCCGTGGGTGGTGTGTTCGTGCTCGCTCATGGCCACGACTTTATACCCCTAGGGGGTAAACCCGCAAGTACCCCCAGGGGGTATGCGAGTGGCGCCACACCCGCAAGGGATGTGGCGCCGCATCGTGGGGTCCGGCCCCGCCTAGGAAGCCGGCGGGAACGCCTTGAACTTGCGCCGGTGGTTGATGCCGGAGAGGAGCACGTACAGCAGGCGCTTGGGGTGGCGCGCGGGGCGGTACTTGAGCGGGTTGGACACGCGGCGCTGCTTGAGCAGCTCGAGCGCCCTGGCCCCCACCTCGCCCTTGGCCAGGGAACGCAGCAGCCCGTGCGGGAGCACCGTGTAGAGGTGTTGCACCGCGAGCACCTGCGTCCCGTGGGCATCGCGCGGGGCCACCGACTCGCTCAGCGTCGAGCTGTCGTACTCCGGGCCGAGGAACTCGCGGACGTACATGCGGGCAGGGTTGGCGCCGGCGGCCGTCAGGTAGAAGTGGTTGCGGCCCAGGCGCGGGTTGAGCTCGAAGAGCTTCACGCTGCCGTCGCGCGGGTCAACCTTGGCATCCAGCATGGCGAAGCCCTGCCAGCCCAGCGTTTCGAGGATGGCGCGGCCTTCCTCCACCATGGTCGAGGCGCCCGTCGTGACGATGGCGGCGGAGTTGCCGAGCACCTTGGGGGAGTGCTCCTCGACGACCACCTCGCCGTAGCCGGCAAACGTCACCTTCCCCTCGCGATCGCAGAAGAACGTGCACAGGCGCATCTGCTCGTCGCCGCCCGGGATGCGCTCCTGCAGGATGAACGGCGCGGTGTAGCCGGAGTCAACGAGGCGCGTGAGCAGCGACTCGGCGGCGGCGCGGTCGGCTAGCTCGTGGACCTTGCGCTTGCCCTCGAAGTGGGCGTTGACCCAATCGGCCGAGTCGGCCGGCTTGCCGATCAGCGGGAAGGGCAGGTCCGCCGGGAGCTGGCCGGGGCCGGCGACCGGATCGATGACGAGCGTGCGCGGGTGATCCAGGCCCAGCTCCTCGCACAGGGCGTAGAAGTTCTGCTTGAGCGAGCCGGCGTCGATGACCTCTTCGCTCGGGTATGGCACCGTGAAGAGCGGCTCGAGGCGCGCTCGGTGGCGCGCCAGGAACGTGGTGTGCAGATCGAGCGAGCCAAGCAACAGGAGCGGGCGCGGCGCCCGTTCGGTGAGGCGAGCGCCGAGCGCCAGCAGGTGCTCCAGCAGCGCCTCGTCGTCAAGCATGGACCCGCTCGGCTCGAGGCTGACGGCCACCGAGTGTTCGATCACGCCGTTCGGCCCGGCCGGCACGAGGACGCTGACGGCGCCGTACGCCTCGTGGAACTCCCGGGCGAGGGAGTAAGTGCCGATGTCGCCGCCCAGGATGACGGGGACGAAGGGCTGTTCTGCTGGAACGCTCATGGGAACCGAGCCTAGCGCGCGCGGAACGCCATGTACTTCTCGAAGCCCCAGGCCAGGAAGCGCCGCAGCGGCAGCTCCCATTCACCCTCGGTGCGCACCACGTCGCAGCCCATGGAGGTCTTGAAGTAAGACAGGCCGCCGTGGGCCTCGCCGCGCTGCAGGGTGGGGGTGACGCCGCCCTGGTCGAGCGAGAGGCAGCCCTCGGCGAGGGAGTCGGCGAGCATGCGGTGCTGCAGCGCCTTGGGGGCGTTGCGCTTGCGCTCCTCGTTGCCGGAGGCGCCGTAGAGGTACCAGGCGAGGTCGCCCGAGCGCACGCGCAGGGCGGTGGCGAGGTCCTTGCCACCGAAGCTCGCGAAGTACAGCGTGCAGGAGCCGGGCACTGCAGCGTTGAGCGTGCTGTGCAGGTTCTCGAAGTAGGAGAGCGGGCGGCCCGTGAAGTCCTGGCGATCGGCGGTGGTGGAGTAGAGGGCGTGGAAGCGGCCCATATCGGCCGTGGTCCCCACCTCGATCTCTAGATCGGCCTTGAGGGACTGGCGGGTCTCGCGGCGCGCGCTCTGCGAGAACAGGGCGAGCACCCCGTCCATGTCCAGCGCGGCGCCGTCGGCGGAGACGAGGGGCACGCGCGCCACATACTCGGGCTGGCCCGCGGCGAAGTCGAGGCCGGCGTCGAGGTGCTTGAAGCCAAGCGCGGCCAGGTCGGCCGCCAGTGCGTCGCCGGCCGGGAGGCTTGCGGCGGGCGTCAGCTCGGAGAGCTGCTTGAGTTCGCCGGCACCCATGGCCTTGCGCACGTCGACGGCGCTCCACACGGTGCGGTCCACGGCCGGCCCGAGCCGCACGGCAAAGGCGCCGTGGCGCTTGAGGTGAGCGGTGAGCGGCGGGAGCGAGACGCTGGCGGGGTAGCGCTCGAAGTCCAGCACCGGGCCGTCGGGGAGGTAGGCGAGCGTGCGCTTGAGCACCGGCATGGAGCGGTGCAGGACCAGCGCCGCGCCCACGAGGGTCTCGCCCTCGAACCAGCCGAGCGATTCGCCGCGCCAGCCGCCCTTGACGGCGGCCCACTCGGGCCGCTGCATGAAGCTGACGCCGGAGCGTCCCTCAAGGAAGCTCGTGTGCTCTTCGGGGGTGATGCTGCGCAGTGCAAGGGTCGAGGTGCTCACCGTTCACAGCCTACCGGGAGGTGTCCGCCCGGCCGGGGCCACCCGCCGTCGTGCGGGCAACGGCGGGCAGCCCCGTGGTGCCGGTGTCCGCCCGGCCCGGCGCTCAGGCACCGCCCGTGAGGGCGGAGTCCATCCACATGATTTCCCACACGTGGCCGTCGGGGTCCTTGACCGCCGCTCCGTACATGCCAGGCATCTCCTCGACGGCGGGGCGGTAGACGCGCCCGCCGTGGGTCGCGGCCGCCGCGACAAAGGCGTCGACCTCCTCGCGAGAGTCGGCGGAGAGCGCGTTGAGCTTCTGCTGCGTGCCGCTCGGGGTGCTCGGCTGGTCGCCCTCGCGCAGGAAGGTTGAGTAGAAGCCGGGCAGTAGCAACATGACCCAGATGTTCTCGTCGATCCGCCACGCGCTCGCGACGTCGTTGGAGAAGGGGCCGATCTTGGTGAAGCCGAGGCCGTCGTAGAAGGCGTCTGCCACGCCGAGATTGGTCACTGGCAGGTTGACGAAGATCATGCGGGCCATGGGGATCCTTGCCTCGGGTGAGCGGCCGGGTGGCCGCCGCCGCCTGCGGCGGCGCTGGAGGCTCAGCCTAGGGCACGACGGCGGCCGCGTCAGCGGGTGCCGCGAGCCGGCTTAGGCGGCGCGGACCATGGGCACGTGGGGGATGCCATCCTCGAGGAATTCGTCGCCGCTGCGCACAAAGCCGAACCGCTCGTACCAGCCCTGTAGATGGGCCTGGGCCTCGATCTCGATCTCGAAGCCGGCGCAGGCCTCGATGGCAGCGGTGAGGAGGCGGCCCATGACGCCGCGACCCCGGGCGTCTGGGTGCGTGGCGACCCGACCGATCCGGCGGGCGGTGCCTCCGTGTTCGTTCAGCACGCGGAGGGTGGCGATCACGGAGCCGTCCGGGTTCTCGATCCAGAGGTGGACGGCTCCTTCCTCGACGTCCCTGCCGTCAAGATCCGGATAGGCGCACTCTTGCTCCACGATGAAGACGTCCTGGCGCAAGCGGGAGATGTTGTGCCAGGTCGGCGCCGGCATCTCCTTGACGGCTGCCCGGTGGGCTGAGAACTCAGTGGAAAGTGCGCTCATGAAGATCAGCCTAATCGCCTCGGTTGTTATGGTTCGATTAGTCCGATCGGAAGAATATTGAAACCGCTGACGACCCCAGACTTGCCTTACAATGGGTCATTGTGTAAAGTCATTGACAATTCACCCGATCCGCGAGGATTCGGCGAGGATTGAAACATCGACATGGGGACGGCCCGCGTGATCTTGGGGGATACGCGGGGCGTCCTTTTTGTCGTGCGCACGCAGTTACGCGGGGGGAATTCGCTTTCTGGTGGGGAAAAGGAGAATCGGAAAGATAAGATCGGGCGGACAAAAGCAGTGAACTGACCATTCCGCCGCTCCAGGAGTCGACCGCGATGCCCTCTTCCAGCCGCCCCCTGCCCCTCCCCGCTGGCTCCGCAATGGGGGACCGCACCGCGTTGCGCATTCTGAGTTGTGCCCAGCGCTTGTA
>JALAHE010000381.1 GCA_022712075.1 Galactobacter sp. | reverse complement strand
TGGACGACGACGTGTACAAGGATCGCCAGGATCCCACCGTCACCGTCGCCTTCCCGCTGACCGGCGCCGCCTTCGAGGGCGGCAGCGCCGAGCTCGCCACCGCCCTGAGCGGCGTCAACGTCCTGGCCTGGACCACCACCCCCTGGACGCTGCCGACCAACCAGGCGCTCGCCGTCGGGCCCTCCATCTCCTATGTGGTGGTGCCGGCCGCGCCGGCCCAGCCCCACACCAACACGCTCCCTGCGGGAGCGCGCTACCTGCTCGCCGCCGACCTCCTTGGCGCCCACGCCAAGGATCTGGGGTACGACGACGCCGCTTCCGCGGCCGAGGCGGTCGAGGCCACCTACCTGGGGTCCGAGCTCAAGGGCCTTCGCTACGAGCCGCTGTGGAACGTCTTCGCCGACGCCGAGCAGTGGGGCACCGAGAACGCCTGGCAGATCGTGGTGGACGATTACGTGACCGTCTCCGACGGCACGGGCGTGGTCCACCAGGCCCCCGCCTACGGCGAAGACGATCAGCGCGTGTGCGAGGCCAACGGCATCCCCGTGGTCATCTCCGTGGACGAGGGCGCCAAGTTCCTGCCGCTCTTCAAGGGCACGCAGCTGGACGACATCGCCGGCGTGCAGGTCTTCGAGGCCAACAAGACCATCATCAATCACCTGAAGGCCGACGGCCGCCTGCTCCGCCAGGCCACCTACGAGCACAGCTACCCGCACTGCTGGCGCTGCCGCACGCCCCTCATCTACCGCGCCATCTCCTCCTGGTACGTCCGCGTCACGGACGTCAAGGACCGCATGGGCGAGCTGAACCAGGGCATCAACTGGATCCCGGAGAACGTCAAGGACGGCCAGTTCGGCAAGTGGGTCGCCAACGCCCGCGACTGGTCCATCTCCCGCAACCGCTTCTGGGGTTCCCCCATCCCGGTGTGGCAGTGCTCCGACGCCGAGTGCAAGCACGAGGAGGTCTTCGGCTCCCTCGAGGAGATGAAGGCGCGCTTCGGCCGCCTCCCCGTGAACCACGAGGGCGAGACCGACCTGCACCGCCCCTTCATCGACGAACTCACCGTCGCGTGCCCCGAGCAGGGCTGCGAGGGCACGCTCAAGCGCGTCGAGGACGTGCTCGACGTCTGGTTCGACTCCGGTTCCATGCCCTACGCCCAGGTGCATTACCCCATGGAGAACAAGGACTGGTTCGACACCCACAACCCGGCGGACTTCATCGTCGAGTACATCGGTCAGACCCGCGGCTGGTTCTACACCATGCACATCCTAGCCACGGCCCTCTTCGACCGCCCGGCGTTCAAGAACGTCATCTCCCACGGCATCGTCCTGGGCTCCGACGGCCAGAAGATGTCCAAGTCCCTGCGCAACTACCCGGACGTCAACGAGGTCCTCGACCGCGACGGCTCCGACGCCATGCGCTGGTTCCTCATGGCCTCGCCGATCCTGCGCGGCGGCAACCTCATCGTCACCGAGGAGGGCATCCGCGAGGGCGTCCGCCAGGTGCTGCTGCCGCTGTGGAACGTCTGGTACTTCTTCACGCTCTACACGAACTCCGCCAACCACGGAGAGGGCTACGAGGCCAAGCTGCGCCACGACGCCAAGGACCCGCTGGATCGCCACCTCCTGGCCGCGACGGGCGACGTCATCCGCGACGGGCGCGTGGCGCTCGACGCCTACGAGGTCTCCGACGCCACCGAGTCCCTGCGCGCCTACATGGAGACGCTGACCAACTGGTACGTGCGCCGCTCCCGCCAGCGCTTCTTCGACGAGGACACCGAGGCCTTCGACGTCCTCTACACGGCCCTCGAGGCCGTGTGCCGCGTGGCGGCCCCGCTGCTGCCGCTGGCCACCGAGGAGATCTGGCGCGGCCTGACCGGCGGGCGCTCGGTGCACCTGACGGATTACCCGGACGACTCGCTCTTCCCGGCCGATGCCGAGCTCGTGGAGCGCATGGAGCTCACCCGCACTATCGCTTCCACCGGCTCTAGCCTGCGCAAGGCCGCCAAGCTGCGCGTGCGCCTGCCCCTGGCCGGCATGGATGTGGTGGTCCCGGAGGCCGCCGGCCTCGCCGGCACCTTTGCCGAGATCATCAAGGACGAGCTCAACTTGAAGTCCATCACCCTGGTGGACGCCGAGGACGCGGACGAGGCCTCCTACGGCATCGTGCGCACGCTCTCCGTCAACGCCCGCGCGGCCGGCCCGCGCCTCGGCAAGCAGGTGCAGCAGGCCATCAAGGGCGCCAAGTCCGGCGACTGGTCCGTGGCCGAGGACGGCACGGTGACGGCTGGCGGCCTCGACCTCGTGGAGGGGGAGTACACCCTCACCACCGCCGTGGACGAGGCGGCCGCCGCCGAGCGCGCCGCCGCGGTCCTGCCGGGAGCCGGCTTCGTGGTCCTGGACACCGTCCTGACCCCGGAGCTCGAGGCCGAGGGTGCCGCCCGCGACCTCATCCGCGCCATCCAGTCCGCCCGCAAGGCGGCCGACCTCAACGTGGGCGACCGCGTCCGCACCTCGGTGCAGGCGCGCGCCGACGTCGTCGAGGCCGCCGAGGCCTTCCGCGAGCTGGTCATGTCCGAGACGCTCTCCGCCGAGCTGGAGCTCAATGTCGTGGACCTGGCCGAGCCCGCCGTCATCGTCGAAGCAGTGGAGGCCTGAGCCAGATCATGAGCGACTACACGCCGATCCCGGACCCGGAGGGGGTGGCCCGCGTCTACGCGGAGCTGCTCGCCCGCGCCCCGGAGAACAAGGTCGAGGCGCGCCTTGAACCCATGCGCCGCGCCATGGAGGTCTTGGGCGATCCCCAGAAGGCCGCCCCGGTCATCCACCTGACCGGCACCAACGGCAAGACGAGCACGGCCCGCATGATCGAGTCGCTGCTCCTGGCGCACGACATCCGCACCGGCCGCTACACGAGCCCCCACCTGAGCTCCGTGACCGAGCGCATCGTGATCGACGGCGCGCCCGTCGCCGACGCGACCTTCGTGCGGGTCTGGGACGAGATCGCCCCGTACCTGCAGATCGTCGACGCCGAGCTCTCGGAGCGCGGCGAGCACACCCTGACCTTCTTCGAGGCGGTGACCATCCTCGCGTTTGCGATCTTCGCGGACGAGCCGGTGGAGGCCGTCGTCCTCGAGGTCGGCATGGGCGGCAGCTGGGACGCCACCAACGTCGCCGACGGCGCGGTGTCCGTGGTGACGCCCATCAGCCTCGATCACACCGATCTGCTGGGCGACACCGTCGAGG
>JALAHE010000380.1 GCA_022712075.1 Galactobacter sp. | reverse complement strand
GGCCTAGAAGGTGTAGCTATTGCGCGGCGCGCGGGCCGGGGCGAACAACGCGTCGAGACCGGCCAACGCGGCCGGCTCGGCGTCGGCGCGACCGTATCGCACCAACTCGCTCACGCTCACCGTGCCGAGGTAGAGCGATCCGAGCGCCTCGGCATCGAGCCGCAGGCGCGGCGCCTCGGAGCCGACGCCGCGCACGCCGTGCGCGCACAGTGTCTCGCCCGAGTCGCGGCTGAGCGTGACGTCCCCCTCGATGAGGCCGAGCCGATCCTCGATCTGAAGCACCACGGCGCCGTCGGCGCTCAGGCCGCGGGCGTTGAAGGCCGCGACCACGTCGAGGACCCGCACCCAGAGGTGATCTGCGCGGCGCCCGCGCACCACGTCGCGCTGGTTTACGAGCGCCCACCCCAGCGCGAAGTCGTCCGGCGCCTCGCGCCAGAAGAGCTCCTCCACGAGGTCGGTGGCGCCGAGCGCCTCCCAGAGCGCCAGCTCCGCGAGCTGATCGGCCGCCCCGAGGTCGACGATCTTGAGCCGCGTGGGCTGGGCGTCGAAGCCGCCGAAGCTGGAGAGCGCATAGCCGCGCACTGCCCCGTCCGGGCCGGTCACCACGAGCGGGCGCACGTCCCGCTCGCCGCCTTTGATGGCCCACGCGTTGCTATCGCCCGCAGCGCGGGAACGGTAGGAGTGGGTGTGCCCGGTCTGCCCGGGGGTCGCCTCCTGGAAGGCGGCGTAGGCGTCCTCGTACATCGCAGGGAAGGCCTCCCACGAGGGGACGAAGACGTTGAGCTGAGCATCCTTGAGCGCCTGGGCGACGGCGGGGCGCAGGGTGAGCCCGTCGCGCACCTGAATCGTGACCTCAGTGGAGTACGCGGCGCAGCCAAAGCCGTACCGCCCGTAGATCCCGCCCTCGGAGGCCGTCAGCAGCGACAGCGGCAGGCCGGCGTCCTTGGCCCTGGCCAGCGCGCCGCGCATCATCGCGGAGAGGATGCCGCGGCGGCGGTGCGTGCCGCGCACCGTCACCTCGGTCACCATCTGCGCCGGCAGGCTCACGCCTGGCGCCACGCCCACCGAGCCCACGTAGTCGCCGAAGGTCGCGACGGGCCGGGCCGCGTGCACGGCGCCGGCCGGCTGCGCGTCGTCGTACACCGCGGTGAGCAGCGTGTCCTCCGCGCGGAAGCGGTCGAGCTGCTTGACCTCCAGCTCCGCGCCGCGGGGGGCGTCGAGGAAACCGTAGTCGATCGCGCGGACAAACTCGGCCGCCCTCTCGTCGTTGGTGCCGGGGGCGCCCTGAACGGTGAACGACTCGTAGCGCAGCGCGCTCATGCAGTGTCTCCTTGTGCTTGCGGGATGGGGTGGACCCGAGACCCTTAGTGGGCCGCCTCGTGCCACGTGGTGCCGACGCCCACGTGCACGTCGAGCGGGACGGAGAGCTCCATGGCGGAGCCCATCTCCTCCTCGACGAGGGCCTTGACGGCCTCGAGCTCGCCCGGGGCCACCTCAAGCACGAGCTCATCGTGCACCTGCAACAGCAGCCGCGAGCCCAGCTTGGCGTCCTGCAGGCGCGCCTGCACCTTGAGCATGGCGACCTTGATGATGTCGGCGGCGGTGCCCTGGATGGGAGCGTTGAGCGCCGCGCGCTCGGCGGCGTCCTTGGCCTGGCGGACATCCGACTTGAGGTCTGGCAGATTGCGGCGGCGACCCAGCAGGGTCTCGGTGTACCCGTCCTTGTGGGCCTGCTCCACGACGCCCGCGAGGTAGGTCTTCACGGCCCCGAAGCGCTTGTAGTAATCGCTCATGAGCGTGCGCGCCTCGTCGACGCCGATGTTGAGCTGCTTCGAGAGGCCGAAGGAGCTCAGGCCGTAGGCCAGGCCATAGCTCATGGCCTTGACCTTCGAACGCATCGCCGAGGTGACCTCCTCCGGCTCCACACCAAAGACGTGTGAGCCAACAAAGCGGTGCAGGTCCTCCCCGTCCTTGAAGGCCTGGATGAGCGCCTCATCCTGGGCCAGATGGACCAGGATGCGCATCTCGATCTGCGAGTAGTCGGCGGTCAGCAGGGTCTCGAAGCCCTCGCCCACGGTGAAGACCTCGCGGATGCGGCGGCCCTCCTCCGAGCGCACGGGGATGTTCTGCAGGTTCGGGTTGAGGGAGGACAGGCGCCCCGTCGCGGCGATGGTCTGCGCGTACGTCGTGTGGATCCGCCCGTCGTCCGCCACGGCCTTGCGCAGGCCCTCGACGGTCTGCTTGAGCTTGGAGGCGTCGCGATGCGCCATGAGCGCGGCGAGGAACGGGTGCCCCGTCTTCTCCAGGAGTTCCTGCAGGCTCGCGGCGTCGGTCGTGTACCCCGTCTTGATCTTCTTGGTCTTGGGCAGGTCGAGTTCCTCGAACAGCACCACCTGGAGCTGCTTGGGCGAGCCGAGGTTCACCTCATGGCCGATGGCCGCGTACGCGGCCTCCTTTGCCTGCTCCATCTGCGAACCGAAGTCGGCGATGAGCTCGTCGAGGCGCGCCACGTCGACCGCGATGCCCGCGGCCTCCATCCCCACGAGCACGCGGGAGAGCGGCAGCTCGAGGTCCCGCAGCAGCGGGGTCTGCCCATTGGCCTCCAGGACCGGGGCGAGCACCTCGTGCAGCCGGCGCACGGCATCGGCGCGGCGGGCGGCCGACTGGCGCGACGACGCGTGGTCAAGATCGAGGGCCAGCTCGCCCTGGGCGGCGGCCGGGGCCTCCTCCTCGAG
>JALAHE010000379.1 GCA_022712075.1 Galactobacter sp. | reverse complement strand
GGTCGAGTGGTTCGACCCGAGCGAGCCCGGACTCACGGCGCGCGTGCTGGGGACCTTGGGGCGCTAGCGGGTGGGACGGGAGTCGATGCGTGGCTACTCGCCCACGGACCCATCCACCGCCTCACGCAGTAGGTCGGCGTGGCCGTTGTGCCGCGCGTACTCCTCGATGAGATGGACCAGGAGCCAGCGCAGGCTGGGCCTGCCGCCGTCGGGGAAGGCCCGCGCGAGCGGGGCGTCGAGCCCGGCCGAGCCGTAGGCCTCGGCGTAAATCGACCGCGCGCGGTCCACCGAGGCCTCCCACAGTGCCAGTAGCTCCGCGGGGCTGTCCTCCACCGCAGAATCCCAGTCCCAGTCGGGGGTGGCGCCCCAATCGATGCCGGCCCACGGCTCGGCGCGCTCCTCGCCGAGGAATCGGCGCACCGCCCACTCGTCTTCGACGTAGGCAAGGTGCTTCAGGAGGCCGCCGAGCGTCATGGAACTGGACCCGACCCGCGCGCCCAGCCCCGCGGCGTCGAGCCCCTGAACCTTCCACGCGAGCGTTGCCCGGTGGTAATCCAGGTAGCCGGTCAGCGTTTCCCACTCGTTGCCCGCGAGCGGTGGCTCGGGGCGCGACTCGCCGAGCGCCGCGTGGGTGGCCAGCGCCGCCGTGGCCCCGGGCTGTGTGGCCTCAGGCATGCCCGTGCGGCGGCTGGTCCTTGAGGCCGTCGTAGGCGTCAAGCACGCGGCTGGAGTAGACCATGGCCGCCCCGGCGTTGAGCTGGACCGCCACCGAGAGCGCCTCGGCGACCTCCTCGCGCGTGGCGCCGGCCTTGATGGCGGCGGTCGTGTGGGAGGCGATGCAGCCGTCGCAGCGCGTCGTCACGGCCACCGCGAGGGAGATGAGCTCGCGGGTCTTGGCGTCGAGGACGTCGCCCTCCTCAGGCGCCCCCAGCTGCTGGTAGCCGGCGAGGGTGTTGCGGCGCAGCTTGCCGAACTCGGCGAAGCGGCGGGTGAGATTGCGGCGGTAGTCGCCCCAGTCAAGGAAGGCCATGGTGTCCTCTCATGCCCCGGCACCGTGTCGGAGCGTCCGGAACCACTCTGTCACGTGCGTCACGTTTCCCGCTCGTGAAGTTTTCCTACGCCCCTATTCACTGTGGGTGGTCTTCCGACTACTGTCCGTAGACACATCCCCCTGGACGGAGGTCGTCATGAACGCACCCCCAACGGGCCACCCCGGCCCCAACGGCGCCGCAGGCGTCAGCCGCCGCGCCGTGTTGCGCGGCATCGGCATCGGCGCGCTCGGCGCGGCCGCCGCCACCTTCCTCGCCGCGTGCGGCGCCCGCGAGCCCCAGGCCGGTGCGCTCGCCGCGGCCGGCCGCGAGGGCTTCGGCGCCGACACCGGCGGTGAGCTCGACGCGTTGCGCCTGTCCATGCCCGGCTCCCTCGCCAATCTCTACCCAGGCCAGGAATCGGGCATCCTCAACTACGTCATGGCCGCCCCCGTCGCGGAGGGCCTCATGACCGTGGGCTCCGACGGCTCCCTCGTGCCCGGCCTCGCGACCGACCTCAAGCGCCCCGACCCGCTGACCTGGGTCTACACGCTGGATCCGGGCGCCCGCTTCAGCGACGGCACCCCCGTGCTGGCCGCGGACGTCGTCGCCTCGATCGAGGCGGGCAAGGACGAGAAGCTCTCGCCCTCCACCGCCGCCTATTGGGCCGCCCTCGCGAGCGTCAAGGCGAGCGGCGAGCGCGAGGTCACGCTCACCACGAGCTACGAGGACGTGGCCTTCGGCTGGGTTCCGACCACGGTTGACGCCCTGTGGGTCATGCCCGCGGCGGCGTGGAAGCGCGACGCCCTCGGCGGGCCCACCGCGCCGCTGATCGGCAGCGGGCCCTACAAGGTGGCCGCCTTCGTGCCGTCCTCGCACCTGATTCTTGAGCGCAACGAGTTCTGGCGCGGCACCCCGGGCCGCACCGCCACGGTGCGCGTTGACTTCATCGCTGACGACACCACGCGCCTGCTCGCGTGGCAGAGCGGCGCCATGGACATCTCCCTCAACGTTCCGCTGGCGCAGGCCGCGCAGTGGGCCGCGAGCCCGCGCACCATCCTGAACTTCCAGCCCGATCGTTCCTACGCCGGGTTGACCTTCAACACGGCCAAGGCGCCCTTCGACGACGTGCACGCCCGCCGCGCGGTGGCCCACGCCATCAACAAGCGGGCCCTCGTCGACGACGTCCTCCTGGGCCAGGCCCAGGTTGCAACGGCCCTCGCGACGCCTGAGCAGTTCGGCGGCGTGCTCACCCCGGAGGAGGCCACGCGCCGCCTCGCCGAGGGGGAGCAGTACGCCTTTGACCTGGAGGCGGCCAGGCGCGAACTGGCCCAGTCGAAGACGCCGCAGGGCTTCGAACTGACCCTCAGCTACCCGAACACCGGCCCCCAGCTCGGGACGGCCGCGCTCGCCTTCGCCAAGACCTTGGAGCCGCTGGGCATCAAGATCGCGGTGAAGCAGTTAGCGATCGAACAGTGGTTGGCGGAGTTGGGTGAGGCTCCCGAGCTCTCGTACATGTGGTACTTCAACACCACAGGCGACCCGGCCGAGCTCTCTGCCTGGTTCCTCGCCGACGGCAATCCGGCGGCCTTCAAGGATCCCGAGCTGGCCGCCCTCATCGGCTCCGCGGCCGGCGTCAAGAACCCGAGCCAGCGCGCCGAGGTGGTGCTCAAGGCCCAGCGGCTCATGAGCGCGCAGGTGCCCTACCTGCCCCTGTGGTGGGGGCGGAGCGCCACGGCGTTTTCAAGCACCCTCGGCGTGAAGGACTACACCTCCTTCACCTTCAACTCCCTGTGGCCCCTCCAGGTCCACCCGACCGCGGGAGCCGCCTCGTGAACATCGTCTGGTTTGTTGTGCGGCGCTTGTTGGCCACGGCCCTGCTGCTCGCCGTCCTGTCCTTCCTGATCTTCAGCCTCCTGTATCTGGCGCCCGGCGACATCGCCAAGAACCTCCTGGGCACCAAGGCCGTCACGCCGGAGGCGCTCGCCGCCGTGCGGGCGCAGTACCACCTGGACGATCCGTTCCTGGTGCAGTACTGGCACTGGCTCTCCGGCGTTTTGACGGGGGACTGGGGCACCTCGATCCGCAGCGGACTCCCCGTGGCCGACGAGATCGCCTCCCGCGCCGGGATCACGGTGCGCCTCATCGTGATGGGCTTCCTCATAGCCGCGCTCGTGAGCATCCCTGCCGGCGTGTGGGCGGCCCGCCGCCGCGGCACCTGGGTGGACCGCACGCTCGTGTCCTCGGCCGTGGTGGGCGTCAGCGCCCCCGGCTTCGCGATCGGTCTGCTGCTGCTCTTCGTCTTTGCCGTCACCCTGCGCTGGTTCCCCGTGTACGGCACGGGGGAGGGCCTCTGGGGACAGCTCTGGCACCTCACCCTCCCGGCCATCGCGCTCGCCGTCGGGCTCGGCGCCCTCGTGGTCCAGCTGACCCGCGCCGCCGTGGTGAGGGAGCTCGACGCCGACTACGTCACCTTCCAGCGCAGCCGCGGCCTCTCCGAGGCCCGCGTCATGGGCACCGTGCTGCGCAACGCGGCCATCCCCATCGTGACGAGCCTGGGGCTCATGGTGACCTACCTCGTGGGCGGCACCATCCTCGTGGAGGTCGTCTTCGGCCTGCCGGGCCTCGGCACCCAGCTGCAGCAGGCCGTTCTCTTCAAGGACGTCCCCGTGGTGCAGGCGCTCACGCTCATCACCGGACTACTCGTGTGCCTCATCTCCCTCGCGGTGGACCTCCTCTACCTCGCGATCGACCCCCGGATCCTCAGGAAGGCGGTGACCGCGTGAGCCAGGCGATCCTCCCCAGCCCCCTCAACGACGGGGCCAACAACGCGGCCGGGGCGCCCGGCGTCGGGCTGCCCGTTGTGGCCCGGCGGCGCCCCTCCGCCCCGTTCACGGTGGCGGTCTCGGCCCTCATCGTGCTCGTGGTTCTCGTGTGCGCGCTCCTGCACGGCGTGCTCAACCCCCTGGCCATGGAGCAGGACACGCAGCTCGGCTCGGTCGGCATCGGCGTGTGGGGACATGTCCTCGGCACCGACCAACTCGGCCGCGACGTTCTTGCCCTGCTCGGCGCCGGCGCCCTCAGCGCCGTGGCCGGCCCGCTCGTCGTGGCCGTGGGATCCATGCTGATCGGCCTGCTGCTCGGCGGGCTCGCCGGCTACCGCGGGGGCTTCGCCGACGGCGTCGTGTCCCGCTACGCCGACCTCGTCCTCGCGCTGCCCGCCATCCTCCTTGCGATCGTCGTGGCCGGCGTCCTCGGTGGCGGCTACTGGGTCACGGTCCTGGTGCTCGTGGTGCTCTTCTCCCCGTCGGATGTGCGCCTCGTGCGCGGCGCCGTCATGGAGCAGATGAGCCGCCCCTACATCGAGTCGGCGCGGGTGCTCGGCCTGTCCGGGCCGCGGATCCTCTTCCGCCACGTGGTCCCGAACGTCGCGCCCGTCATGCTCGCCAATGCCCTGCTCAACGTGTCCTTCGCGCTCGTGGCCATCTCCTCGCTCTCCTTCCTCGGGATCGGTGCCGGCGTCGGCAGCGCCGACTGGGGTCTGCAGCTCGCCGACGGCCGCGCCCTCCTGGGGAGCAACCCGCTGGCGTCCATCGCGCCTGGCCTGGCCATCGTCGCCACCGCCACGAGCGTCAACTTGCTCGGCCACTGGCTCGCCGAGCGTCTCGAGAAGAAGGCGGTGGCCCGATGAGCGCCCCCATGCTTGACCGCGCCACTGAGGCCCAGGCCCCCACGGTGCTTTCGGCCACGGGCCTGAGCGTGAGCGGACCGCGCGGCGTCATCGTCGAGCCGCTCGACCTCGAGCTGAGCGCCGGGCAGACCCTCGTGGTGGTCGGCGAGTCGGGCTCCGGCAAGACCCTCACGGCCCGCGCCCTCACGGGCCTGCTGCCGACGGGGATCACGGCCGAGGGCGGCATCCGGCTGGCCGGGCGCGAGCTGGTCCCCGGGTCCAAGGAGCTCGCCGCGGCCCGTGGCGGCGGCATCACGCTCCTGCTGCAGGACCCCTTCACCTCACTCTCGCCGACCCACCGCGTGGGACGGCAGATCGGCTGGGCCGTGGGTGGCTCCGCGGCGGCCCGCTCGGCGCGCGTCGCGGCGCTCCTGGCCGAGGTGGGTCTCGATGCCTCCGTCGCGAGCAAGCGACCCTTCGAGCTCTCGGGCGGCATGCGCCAGCGCGTCGCCCTCGCCGCGGCGCTCGCCGCTGATCCCTCGGTGCTCATCGCCGATGAGCCGACGACGGCGCTCGACGTCACGACCCAGCGCGAGGTGCTCGACCTCATCGACGAGCTCCAGGCCAAGCGCGGCATGGCGCTGCTCCTCATCACCCACGACCTCGCAGTGGCCCGCGATCGTGCCGACGAGGCCCTCGTGATGCGCCACGGCAAGGTCCTCGAGAAGGGCCCCGCCTCGCGCGTGCTGTTCGACCCGGAGCACGAGTACACGCGCTCCCTCCTCGCCGCCGACCTCGGCGTCGAGGCGGCCGAGGCCCTCGCCGAGGGCGAGCACACCGGGGGGTTGGCCGACGGCGCCAGCCCGGGACCCGCCGTCGTGCCCTCAGGTTCCGGTGGTGCGCTCCTGCGCGTCACGGGGCTGCGCAAGTCCTTCCCCGGCCAGCCGGCGCCGGCCCTGGCCGGCGTGGACCTGGAACTCATCGACGGCCAGACCCTGGCCGTCGTGGGCGAGTCGGGGTCCGGCAAGACCACCCTGGCCCGCTGCCTCGTGGGACTCGAACGCCCGGACGCGGGAAGCATCGACTTCCTCGGCACGGCCACCGGCCCCCGCCGCGCGCAGATCGTCTTCCAGGATCCGTACTCCGCGCTCAACCCCGCGCGCAGCATCGGGGCCGGGCTCGCCGAGGCGGCGGCCGTGGGTGGCGGTGCCCGCACGCCCGAGCAACTGCTCGAGCTGGTCGGCCTCCCGGCCGCCTACGCCCCGCGTCGGCCCGCCGCCCTCTCGGGCGGCGAGCGTCAGCGCGTGGCGATCGCCCGCGCCCTCGCGGTGGAGCCCGAGCTGCTGATCCTCGACGAGTCGGTCTCCGCCCTCGACGTGTCGGTCCAGGCGCAGATCCTGGCGCTGCTCTCGCAGCTGCAGGAGCGGCTCGGGCTCAGCATGCTCTTCATCACCCACGACCTCTCGGTGGCCCGCGCGGTCTCCTCGAGCGTGGTGGTCCTGCGCCACGGCGCGGTGGTGGAGCGTGGCTCCACAGCCGAGGTGCTTTTCCATCCTCAGCACGAATACACCCAGGCCCTGCTCGCCTCCATCCCGGGGCGCGGCACGGCACAGCAGCAGCCGTCAGGAGCACACGATGCGCGTTGAGTTCAGGCCCGTCACGGACGACATCGAGGCAGTGGCCCCGTGGACCGAAGGGGTTCCCGCCGAGGTGCTGGAGCACTGGAAGAGCAGCCACCCCCACCAGCAGCGCACCCTCGTTGCCGCGCTGGGGGAGTCGGGCGAGGTGGAGGCCGTGGGTCTCGAGGTGCACCGCCCCACCACGGCGTACGCGAAGCTGCTGCCCGTGCACGCCGTGAGTGCCGAGGCCGAGGCCGCGCTCGTCGCGGCGGTCGAGGAACGGGCCTTCGCCGCCGGCGCCGCCGTGGTCAAGCGCGAGGTGCCGCAGGATCGGGTCGGATCCGCGTCTTGGGAGGCGGCCCTGGCCGCCGGGTACGTGGCCCCGGAGATCCCCTCGACCGGGGCTCCCGTGCTGGCGGACCGCAGCGCGGTGCCCGCCGGGCTGCTGCGTTTCAAGGGCGAGGGCCCGCGCGAGGGCCTGCCGTACTACCGGCAGACCACCGACTTCACGTGCGGCCCCGTCTCGGCCCACGTGGCCCTCACGTCGCTCGGCCTGCTGCCCGAGCTGACGCGCGAGGAGGAGCTGCGCCTGTGGCGCGAGGCGACCACCACCGACGGCTGCGATCCGCTGGGCCTGGCCCTCGCGGCGTCGTCCCGCGGTGCCGAGGTGGAGGTGCACCTCTCCACCACGGAGCCGATCCTGCTGGAGCTCGCCGCCGATGAGAACAACGCCGACCTACGCCGCTTCATCCAGCAGGGCTTCCGCGAGCGCGTGGAACAGGCGGGGATCCCGCTGCACACGCACGCGTTCACGCTCGAGGACCTGGACGCCGCCCTGGATTCCGGGGCCGTCGTTGCCGTGCTGATCGAGGAGCTCGGCATGCACGCGGAGAGCTGCCCACACTGGATCGCCGTGCATTCGCGCGAGGACGACGTGTACTTCGCGCAAGATCCGTGGACGGACGCCGATGAGTCGGAGTCCTGGCTGGACGGCCACGCCCTGCCGCTGCCGCGCACGAGCCTCGATCGCATGGCCTGGTACGGCAAGCCCGCCGTGCGCGCCATGGTCACCCTGCGCCGCCCCGCGTGAGAGGC
Organism: Galactobacter sp.; assembly: GCA_022712075.1. GTDB lineage: Bacteria > Actinomycetota > Actinomycetes > Actinomycetales > Micrococcaceae > Galactobacter. The sequence goes on along the minus strand of JALAHE010000379.1, from coordinate 8,074 downwards.
TGGCGAGGCCCGCCCCGAGCGGCGGGCCTCGCCCCCCCAACGGAGGAACACCCATGCCCCCAGAGACCGGTCCGGCCGATGCGACCCGCGCGGCGATCGCTCAGCACGCCCGAGCCCTGCGCACCGCGCAGAACATGTCGGTGCGGGCCCTCGCGGAGGCGGCGGGTGTGTCACCGGCGTTGGTCTCCCAGCTCGAGCACGGGCAGGCCAACCCCACGGTTGAGGTGCTGGCCGCCGTCGCCGCGGCGCTCGGGACCAGCCTGTCGGAGCTCGCGCGGATCCCGCAGCGCGGCCCCGTGGTGCTCCGGGCACCCCAGAAGGGTTCCGAGGAGGACCTTGAAGGGCGCACGCTCTTGCCCTCCGCGTCCGCGCGGCGGGTGGAGATGTACGAGATGTTCCTGTCCCCCGACGCCGGGCAGCAGAGCGCGCCCCACGGCGTGGGTTCCGAGGAGGTCGCCTACGTGGTCTCCGGGGCCGTCACGGTCTCTACGGACGAGTGGAGCGTGCTGCTCAAGGTCGGGGACGCCATCCGTTTTCCGGCCGAGGCCGAGCACGCCTATCGGGCCGGGGCACGGGGCGCCCGGCTCGTGACCGCCGTCAGCATGCCGACGGCCTGAGTCCCGCTCGGCGGGTGGTGGGCGGCCCGGCCGCCCTCGCCCCGCCGGCGCCATGCTGTGGTGCCGTTCTGTGACGTGGCACGACGACGCGTGAACGGCCAAGGCGGCCGCCTTGCCCGGGCGGGCGGCAAGCGAGCAGAGTGGTTGGCGGGAGCCGGCCCTTGCCGGCACCGGCCGAACGAGGCCGCTCGGACGGGCTGTGGTGGGCCCCGTTGGGCCTCGCCCGGCGGGCCCCGCACGACCCACCAAGACATCCCGGCGCGCTAGCGCCACGACCGTTTGGAGAGGAAGCGCCATGACCGCCCTGGCCAGCCCCGTCGATACCGAGACCTTCGGCGAGTACGAGCGTCCCGCCGATGCGCCGGGCCGCGAGCCCTTCACGGGCCGACTGGGAACGGAGGAGTTCCCGCTCGAGAAGGGGCGCTATCACCTCTACGCCGGTTGGTTCTGCCCGTGGGCGCACCGCGTCACGCTCTCCCGGGCCCTGAACGGCCTCGAAGAGTACATCTCGCTCTCCTGGATCGACAACGAGCGCGACGCCCGCGGCTGGGCCTTCCGCGAGGGCACCGGCGAGGACCCGGTCAACGGTTTCGAGTTCCTTCGCGAGGCCTATCGCCTGGCCCGCCCCGGCTACGACGGGCACGTGTCGGTGCCGCTGCTGTGGGACAAGGTCGCCAACACGGCCGTCGGCAACGACCCGGCCACGCTTGCGCTGAGTTTCCCCGCCGACTTTGACGCCGTCATCGACCCGGAGACATCCACGGCGCCGCCCGCTCTGCGCGGGCAGATCGCCGAGGTGGAGCGCTCCCTGCACCTAGAGCACACGGGGCCGGCGGAATGGAATGAGCTGCTCGGCGGGCGGCAGTATGTGCTTGGCGAGCGGCTCACCGAGGCCGACATCTACCTCTGGGTGAAGCTCATTCGGTTCCGGCTCGACGATGCCGCGTGGCCCGAGCTTGCCGCCTATCGCGACCGCCTGCTCGCCCTGCCGGAGTTTGCCGCGACGACGGATCGCTCGACGTACTGACACCCGGCGCTCGCCGTCAGAGGGAGGCCAGCCAGGCCGGCGGTGTGCCGTGCCCCTCCCTCGGGCCCGCCTGAGCCGCCCCGCGGCCCCGGTGGGCCGCGTCGCGAAGGTGAGCGCGCGCCGTCGTGCACCGTAGGGTTGGTGACATGAACCCCCAGGACCGCATCGACGCCGTGGCCGCCCTGTCCGGGCTGGCCTTCTCCAAAGTGCACGCGACCGGCAACGACTTCGTGATGTTCGCCGCTCCCGCTGGTGAGCGCGACGTCACCGCCTCGCAGGTTGCCGCGCTGTGCGACCGGCACCTGGGCGTCGGCGGCGATGGGCTCATCCGCGCGATTCGCTCCGAGGCGACCGACGAGGCCCGTGGCATCCTGGCCGCCGATCCGGGTGCCGAGTGGTTCATGGACTATCGCAACGCCGACGGCTCGGTCGCGGAGATGTGCGGCAACGGGGTCCGGGCGTTTGCGCACTTCCTGCTACTCGAGGGCCTGACCGAGATCCCCGCCGAGGGTCTGCGGATCGCCACGCGCGCCGGAGTGAAGGTGGTGCGCCGTTCGGGCGACGGCTACAGCGTCGACATGGGCACGTGGGAGTTCATCGACCCCGCGCGCGCCGAGGCCGATGCCATGGATTCGCTCGTGACCACGGCCGGGCTGCCCGTCCCGCGGCCTTCGCTCTCCGTCAGCATGGGCAACCCCCACACCGTGGTGGCGCTGCCCGACGTCGCCGAGCTGGCGGCCGCCGATCTGCACACGCTGCCGGTCGTGGAGCCGCTGCCGCCGAACGGCATCAACGGGGAGTATGTGGTGCCGTCGGAGCCGCTCGTGGTGGACCGCGTGGCGGCGATCGATATGCGCGTGCACGAGCGCGGAGTGGGGGAGACCCTGTCCTGCGGCACGGGCATCTGCGCCGCCGTGGTGGCCGTGCGGCACTGGGCCGGACCGGCCGGGCGCGACGCCGCGGCCTGGGCCGTTGCCGTGCCCGGTGGCGTGTGTGGCGTGCGTTTTGTGCAGGCGCCCGACGGCGCGGAGCACGTGGTGCTCTCGGGTCCCGCCGTGCGCGTGGCCACCGGTGTGCTCGGGGCCTGAGCGCTCAGGGCGCCCGGCTGTTCGCAGGCTGAGCTCGTCAGGCGCTCAGCCGCCCGGCGGGCCGCATCCGGGGGCCGTTGAGCCGGGGGTGCAGGGTGCTTGGACTTGGTAGTGCTTGGTGCGCCAGATCTGTAGGGCCATGGGGGTTGAGTCGACGGCGGCGGTGCCGGGGATGGTTTGGGTGGGCCCGCCGTTGACGCTGAAGGTACCTGAGTAGTGCGTGGTGAGCGTGATGCTGTACTTGCCGGTTTCTTTGTAGTTGTGGCCGGTGGTGGTGGGGGTTTCGAAGCCGTCGTCTTTGAGTGGGCCGCCGGGGGTGGTGGTGGTCCTAGTGGCGCCGTCGCCGTAGCCGAAGGTGTAGCGGATCGGTGTGACGGTGATGGTGACGGGTTGGCCGAGGATCGTGGTGTTGAGCGTGTGCGGTGAGCCGTCGGCGTAGATGTTGGTGTTGGCGTTGCGCAGCGAGAAGCCGTTGAGCTGGGAGCGGAGTTTGCTTGCGGGGATGGGCAGGCTGACGAGTTGTTGTTGGACCAGGCCGGGGGTGACGGTCGGGAGTGGCGCCGGGGTGTTGGGGTTCTGTTGTGCGTTGGCTGCGGCGGGTTGGGCTGGTTGTCCGCAGCCGGTGATGCCCGAGAAGCCGGGGATCGCACCGGCGGTGCAGTCGATGATGCGTTCCGAGAGGAGCTGGATCCATGTCTTCGGCTGGCTCGGCGGAACTGTCGTAGAACCTTTGGTAGCGCCTCCCTTCGGCCGGTTAGTACTTGTTCCGGGGGTGCGTGGAGTCGCCGTGCCGCCGGGTGGAGGCTTCGAGCCGGGCGCTGCCTTCACATCGTTGCCTCGGACACTGGCGTCTTCCCCACTGAAGCCGCCGTCGAAACTTGGAGCCGCGGGACCAATAGTCGCTAGGGAGTATGCGAACGCGATGGCAAGCAGGACGGTTCTCATCGCTCATCGTTTCCGCACTCGAAAACAGACCAGCGAGTTATCGTCCATACCAGGGCGATAGTTGTGTCGTATGTGCGTTTGGCTGGCATCAACTTGACTTGCGCTGCGACCCCGTCCGTCGTGTAGAACTCCGTCGGGGCTTCGACGGATACGGCCGTCAAGAGTGGACTGGTTGCTGTGGAGCCGTCTGCCTTGGGCCGGATCTCGGACATTGCTACGGTACCGCCGACACGCCAGATTCCTTCCCTCTTGAAGTCATCAAGATTCTTCACGGACCCGGCGCAGAATTTGCTGGTCTTCTCGCAGGCGGCGAGGAAGGGTGCGGCGTCGCCGCTTTCGCGCATGTAGTTGTAGGTGGCGATCCAGTACTGGATGAACGCCTTCTGTCCGTCGAGGTCCTTCTTTTTGGCGGCCTCGGGCATGACAGGCTTGGGCACGTTCTTCGCGGGCGACGTCGAGGTGGCCGGCTGGTAGGCGCTCGGGTCAACACTCGATGAAGCCGCGGTCCCACCGGTGCCCGTGGCACTCGGGCTTGCCGTGGCTGGGAGCCCGGTGGGCGTCGTCGTGCCGGTGGGGGAACTACTCGGCGAGGACAGCGTGCCGGCCGGCGGTTCGCCTGGCCCCGTGCAGGCTGTCAGCGTCGCACAGCAGGCAACAGCGACCGAGAAGCCCAGCCCGGCCAACGAACCCCTGCGTTGCGACATGCCGCCCCCTTCGAGAACACGTAGTCGCACACCCTAGACCAAAGATCACGGTGTTGGGAGTGGATATCCACAGTATCTGTCAAGGCGAAGGTGTGAGGGGAGTGGGCACAAGAAAAGGGGCCCCGCCTGGCGGGACCCCTTTGCCTGATGCCTCCAAGCGAGGCCTCAGGCGAGGCGCTCGACGCGCAGCACCCTGAACGCCTTTTCGCGCGCAAAGCGCTCGATCTCGTAGCCCTCGCCGAGCGTCTCCCCAAGCCAGCTCTGCAGGGAATCCGAGCCGAGGTTCTTCTGCACCACGAGGTAGGCCTCGCCGCCGACGTTGAGGCGCGGCAGCCAGGTGAGCAGGATCTCGTGCAGTGCGGCCTTGCCCACGCGAATCGGCGGGTTGGACCAGATGAGATCGAAGCCGATGCCGGTGGGCACCTTGTCGGGGGTGGAGGCCAGGATGTTCTCGCAACCGAGAGCTGTCGCGTTGTCGCGCGTGAGGCCGAGCGAGCGCTCGTTGACGTCCACCGCGTACACCGTCGCGGCGGGGGATTCGAGCGCCATCGTCAGGGCGATGGGGCCCCAGCCACACCCGATGTCGAGGAACGTTCCGGACTCCGCCGGCTCCGGCACGCGGCGCAGGAGCGCCTCGGTTCCCTTGTCCACGCCCTCGGGGCTGAAGATGCCGTTGGCGGTCGTCACCTCGCGCTCGCGTCCGGCGAGTTCCACGCGGATGGTGCGTCGGCGCTCGGGGGTGTCGGGGGAGGAGGTGAAATAGTGCTGCTCGGCCATGCTGGCAAGCCTACCGACATCAGTGATAGAGTTTTCTCTATGACTTACCTGTTCTTCGTGTGAGCGGCCCGCTCCCAGGCCCGTTGAGCCCTGGGGATAACTGCGCCCCTCACCGGCGCCGGACCAGTAGACTTTCAAGCACGTCTAGCAGGGAGACCATGACCCACACCGATTCCTCGCGCGCCCCGTTCAACGGCGCCGAGTCGCAGACCCCCGCCTCCGCAGCGTCGACCGACGCCGACATCGAGGCCACCATCGCCCGCATCGTCGCCGCGGACGACGCCCGCGCGGCCCGCGGCCGTTCCGGCCGCGCCCAGGATGCCGGCTCAGAGCACGACGGCGCTGACTCGCCTTTGGGGTCGGGTCGCGCCCTCGCGCTGAGCGACCTATCCCAGGAACACTCCCGCTTCGATGGCGCCCAAGAGGACCTGGCCGACCGCCGCGCCCTGCGCCGCGTGGCCGGACTCTCCACCGAACTCGAGGACGTCTCCGAGGTCGAGTACCGCCAGCTGCGCCTGGAGCGCGTGGTGCTGGCCGGCCTCTGGAGCGAGGGCACGGCGCAGGACGCCGAGAACTCCCTGCAGGAGCTGGCGGCCCTCGCCGAGACCGCAGGTTCCGAGGTGCTCGACGGCATGGTCCAGCGCCGCCTCAAGCCGGACCCGGGCACCTTCCTCGGCTCCGGCAAGGCCCTCGAGCTCAAGGACATCGTCGAGGCCACCGGCGCAGACACGGTCATCGTTGACTCGGAGCTTTCCCCGTCCCAGCGCCGCGGCCTCGAGGACGTCGTCAAGGTCAAGGTCATCGACCGCACGGCCCTGATCCTCGACATCTTTGCCCAGCACGCCAAGTCCCGCGAAGGCAAGGCCCAGGTGGAGCTGGCCCAGCTCGAGTACCTCCTGCCCCGCCTGCGCGGCTGGGGCGAGTCGATGTCCCGCCAGGCCGGTGGCCAGGTGGGCGGCGCCGGGGCCGGCATGGGTTCCCGCGGCCCGGGCGAGACCAAGATCGAGCTTGACCGCCGCCGCATCCGCCACCGCATGGCCAAGCTGCGCAAGGACATCGCCGGGATGAAGCCGGCGCGCGACGCCAAGCGTGCAAGCCGCCAGCGCAACGACGTCCCCTCCGTGGCGATCGTCGGCTACACCAACGCCGGCAAGTCCTCGCTGCTCAACCGCCTCACCGACGCCGGCGTCCTCGTGGAGAACGCCCTCTTCGCGACCCTGGACCCCACGGTTCGCCAGGCCGTGACGCCGGACGGCATCGGCTTCACGCTTGCGGACACCGTCGGTTTCGTGCGCTCGCTGCCCACCCAGCTCGTGGAGGCCTTCCGCTCCACGCTGGAGGAGGCAGCAGACGCCGATCTGCTGCTCCATGTCGTGGACGCCTCCCACCCCGATCCGGAGGGCCAGATCACGGCCGTCCGCGACGTCCTGCGCGACGTCGACGCGCTCGAGGTGCCGGAGCTGATCGTCCTGAACAAGGCCGATATCGCCGACCCCGTGGTGCTGGATCGCCTGCGCCATTCGCAGCGAGAGACCGTCGTGGTGTCCGCCCGCTCGGGCGAGGGCATCGACGAGCTCATGCAGCGCGTCTCCGAGCTCATCCCGCGCCCCTCGGTGCCCCTGGACATCGTGGTGCCGTACGCCCGGGGCGAGGTGGTCGCGCGCCTGCATGCCGCCGACGCTGAGATCCTCTCCACGGAGCACCTCGAGGACGGCACGCACCTGCGCGTGCTGGTCAAGGACGCCCTGGCGGCCGAGCTGGCCGAGTTCGTCGTGGCCTCGTGAGCGTCTTCGACAGCGAGGAACTGAAGGTCGAGGACCTCCTCACCCACGCGGTGGGGGGCCTCGGCGGTCAGCGCCGCGAGGGTCAGCACGAGATGGCCCGCAAAGTGGACGAAGCCCTCACCGAGGGCAAGCACCTCCTGGTGCAGGCCGGGACGGGAACCGGCAAGTCCCTGGCCTACCTGGTGCCGGCCATCAAGCACGCCCTGGATTCCGAGAAGCCCATCATCGTCTCCACGGCCACCCTCGCGCTGCAGTCCCAGATCGTGAGCCGCGACGTGCCGCGCCTCCTGGAGACGCTCGGTCCCGAGCTGCCCCGCGAGGTCGACATCGCCCTGCTCAAGGGACGCAACAACTACGTCTGCAAGTACAAGCTGGGCGGCGGCTACCCGGACGAGGAGGACACCCTCTTCGGGATCGAGGAGGCCGGCGGCGCCAAGCCGGCCTTCAACGAGGGTCCCAATTCCAGTCTCGGCCGCGAGGTCGTGCGTCTGCGCGAGTGGGCAGAGGAGACCGAGACCGGCGACCGCGACGAGGTCACCCCGTCCGTCTCCGACAAGGCCTGGCGCCAGGTGTCCGTCTCCTCGATGGAGTGCCTCGGCGCCCAGGCCTGCCCCATGGCGGACGAGTGCTTCACGGAGCGGGCCCGCGCCCACGCCTCCGAGGCAGACGTCGGCGTGACGAACCACGCCATGCTCGCCGTGGCCGCGGTCGAGGGGCTCGCCGTGCTCCCGGACTTCGACGCCGTCATCATCGATGAGGCCCACGAGCTGCAGGACCGAGTCACCTCCGCCGTGACGAAGCCGCTGTCCTCCTCGGCCGTTTCCCACGCGGCCGCAGCGGCCCGCAAGCACCTGAAGTCCACCGTCAAGGCGCTCAGGGATGCCGGCCTCGCCCTCGAAAAGGCGACCATCGGCGTTCCCACTGGCCTGCTGCCGCGCGGCCTGACCGAGGAGATGGGCGCGGCCGTCGACGCCGTCCGGGACGCAGCCAAGGGGGCACTGTCGGAGGCGAAGCCGGAGCCGGGCGCCCCGGTGGACGGCGGCCGCCAGACGGCCCGCTCCGAACTCGCCCAGCTCGTGGAGCTCGCCGACCGTCTGCTCGGCGCGCATCACGAGCGCGAGGTCGTCTGGGC
>JALAHE010000378.1 GCA_022712075.1 Galactobacter sp. | reverse complement strand
GTCCACCGCCACGGCGAGCGCGGCGACCATCACGCCCAGCGCCCACCCCGAGACCACGTCCGTGAGCCAGTGCGCCCCGAGGTAGAGTCGCGAGAGCCCCATGGCGGCGATGTAGAGCAGGCCAAGCACGGTGGCGAGCACCGCGAGCCGCCGGCCCACCCCGAAGCGCCAGAACAGGTACACGAGCACCAGCACGAGCGCCGTGGAGTTGAGGGTGTGGCCCGAGGGGAAGGACCCGGAGGACTCGAACGGCGGCACGGCCAGCTCGTACGGCGGCCGGGGCCGGTCCAGGGCATTCTTGAGCAGAACGGTCAGAAGCACCGAGGCCGCCGCGGCTCCGCCCAGCGCCAGCACCGGGTACAGCGTCCGCCGCCGCCAGCACAGCGCGCCCACGAGGAGCAGGAGCAGCACGCTGAGCACGGGCGCCGAGCCAACCTTCGTAAAGGCCGCCACGAGCGGCGTCAGCCACGCGAGGCGGTGCGTGGCGAAGAAATCCAGCACCGGCCTGTCGTACGCTGCGAGGTCGTCGTCCTCGCCAAGCGACTCGTAGACGCCGGCCGCGATCACGGCGGCCGCCGCGGCCACGGCGAGCGCGGCCCACAGCACCCCGCGCCGCGGCCTCCCGAGCCGGGCGCCGCCCGAGGTGAGCTGCCCGCCCTGGCCGCCGCCCGCCGTCGTTCCCTGACGCCCGCCGCCGTGCGGCGAGACGAGCGAGCGGAGGGTGGCGCGTTGCGCGCTGATGCCTGGCATGAAGGCGAGCGTAGGCGCGGATTCTGGGCGATCACCGACAGCGTGTGAGTCACATCACGCAACCCCGGGGAATGATGCGGCGTTGCCTGACGCTTCAACTTCCCAGAGAGGGCGGGGAAGTCGTCCCCGCTGTATCGACCGAAAGGCAGTACCCCCATGAAGATCGGCATCATCTCCGGTTCCGTCCGCGAGGGCCGCAACTCCGCTCACGTCGCCCGCTGGGTGAAGGAGCACTCCGCCGCGTTCGAGGCCGAGGACCTGAGCTTCGAGATCGTCGCGCTGGCCGACTTCAACCTGCCGCTGCTGGACTCCGCCCTGCTCCCGGGCATGGCCAACCGCAACTACGACAACGACGCCCAGCAGGCCTGGTCCGCCAAGATCGACGAGCTGGACGGCTACATCGTCATCACCCCCGAGTACAACCACGGCGTCCCCGGCGCCCTGAAGAACGCCTTCGATTCCCTCGCCCCCGAGTGGAACGGCAAGCCGGTGGCCTTCGTGTCCTACGGCGCCGACGGCGGCATCCGCGCCACCGAGCAGTGGCGCCAGATCGTCGCCAACTTCGACATGTTCGACCTGCGCGCCACCGTCGCGCTGTCGCTGTTCGAGGAGCTCATGGGCGGCAACGGCCTCGAGCCGCTGGAGCGCCGCGCCGCCGAGATCGAGGGCCTGCTGACCTCGATCACGACCACCACCCGCATCCTGACGGCCGGCAAGGCCGCCGTGCTGGGCGTCAACGCCTGATTCCCGTGGCGCCGGCCCGTGCTGAGCCGGCGCCGCCGTCGCCGCGCCCTTCGCTTTCGGGGCACGACGACGCTTGGCCGGCTTCACCGCCGACCTCCCCTGCAAGGCCCCGTCACCGTTGCTTCCCCTCGCGGTGACGGGGCCTTGCGGCGTCCGCAGAGGGTTTCAGGCGGTGCCCCGCCCTGTGTGTCACGAGACAGCGCCGCCGTCCCGGGCCTGGAACAATGGACACCATGAGCATCCGGGTCCTGGCCGTTGGCAAGAAGCACGAGTCCTGGGTCTCCGAGGGGATCGAGCGCTACGCCAAGCGGCTCAAGAAGCCCTGGGACCTCGACTACCAGCTCATCCCCCACTCCTCGCGGCAGGAGCAGGCGGCCCGCGAGGAGGAGTCGGCCCGGCTCCTGGCCAAGATCAAGCCTGACGAGTTCCTGGTGCTCCTGGACGAACGCGGCAAGATGCTCTCCTCCCCCGGCCTGGCCACCGCCCTGCGCAAGCCGCTCGACGCCGGCAAGCACGTCACCGTGGTGATCGGCGGCGCCTACGGGGTGGACGCCTCCGTGCACCAGCGCGCCAACCTCGTCTGGTCGCTCTCCGAGCTCGTCTTCCCGCACCAGCTCGTGCGGCTCATGCTCACGGAGCAGGTCTACCGCGCGCAGGAAATCTCGGCCGGAGGGTCCTACCACCATGTCTGAGCCCCGCCTCAAGCTGGCCATCGCCACGCCCCTGCCCGCCGACGCCGAGGCCGTGCTGCGCGCCGAGCCGCGCATCGAGCTGCTCTTCGAGCCCTCGCTGCTGCCCACCCAGCGCTTCCCCTCCGACCACTACGGCCAGGCCGACTTCAAGCGCACCCCCGAGCAGGAGGCGGCCTTCGACGCCCTCCTGGCGCGGGCGGACGCCGTCTACGGCATCCCGAACGAGGACCCGGCCCAGGTGACCCGCGTCTGCACGCCCTCGGTCCGCTGGGTCGCCACGACCGCGGCCGGCGGCGGCTCGCTCATCGGCGCGGGAGGGCTGGACGACGCCACGCTCGAGCGCGTCGCGTTCACCACGAGCGCCGGCGTGCACGCCCGCCCGCTGGCCGAGTTCGCGTTGCTTGGCGTCCTGGCCGGCTTCCAGCGCGTCCCGGAGCTCAAGGCCCAGCAGGCCGCCCGCGAGTGGCCCGACCGCGGCGACTTTCCGCGCGGCCTGGCCGGCTCCCGCATCCTCGTGCTCGGCCTCGGCCACATCGGCCGCGAGGTCTCCCGCCTCCTGCGCGCGCTGGGTGCCCACGTGACCGGCACCAGCCGGCACGCCACGAGCGATCCCCACGCCCACGCCGTCGTGCATCCAGACCGCCTCGAAGAGGCGGCGGCGAACGCCGACGCGCTCATCGTGACCCTGCCCGGCACGGCCCTCACGCGTCATCTTGTCTCCCGCGAGGTGATCGCCGCGCTGCCAGCCGGGGCCACCGTCGTCAACGTGGGCCGCGGCACCGTGATCGACGAGGCGGCCCTCACCGAGGCGCTTGAAGCGCGTCATGTGGGGTTCGCCGCGCTGGACGTGTTCGAGACGGAACCGCTACCGTCCAAGAGCCGACTGTGGGAGCTCCCCAACGTGCTGGTCTCCCCGCACGCCGCGACCCTGAACAGGGACGAGGACCGGCTCATCGCCGAGCTGCTCGTCACCAACGCCCGGCGCCTGCTCGATGGCGAGCCGCTGAAGAACCGCATCGATACCCACGAGTTCTACTGAGGACCGGCTTCGGTCCTCGAGCACAGAACGCGGCCGAACGCCGCGAGAGAAGGAACAACATGTCTGAGAACCAGCAGGCAAGCGCCAACATCGGCGTGGTCGGCCTGGCCGTCATGGGCTCCAACCTGGCCCGCAACCTGGCCTCCCGCGAGGGCAACACCGTGGCGGTATTCAACCGCTCGCGCTACCGCACCGACGAGCTGGTCTCCGCCCATCCCGAGGCCGGGTTTGTGCCCGCGTTCTCCTACGAGGAGTTCGCCGCGTCCCTCTCCACCCCGCGCACCGCCATCATCATGGTCCAGGCAGGCAAGGGCACCGACGCCGTCATCGACGAGCTGCTCTCCGTGTTCGAGCCCGGTGACATCATCGTGGACGGCGGCAACGCCAACTTCCACGACACGATCGAGCGCGAGGCCCGCATCCGCGAGACCGGCATCCACTTCGTGGGCACCGGCATCTCCGGTGGCGAGGAGGGCGCGCTCAACGGCCCGTCCATCATGCCCGGCGGCTCCGTGCGCTCCTACGAGACGCTCGGCCCGATCCTCGAGTCCATCGCCGCGCGCGCCGAGGACGGCACCGCGTGCGTCACGCACGTCGGCACCGACGGCGCCGGCCACTTCGTGAAGATGGTTCACAACGGCATCGAGTACGCCGACATGCAGCTCATCGCCGAGGCCTACGATCTGATCCGCCGCGGCACGGGCAAGACCCCCGCCGAGATCGCCGACGTGTTCTCCGTGTGGAACGAGGGCGAGCTCTCCTCCTACCTGATCGAGATCACCGCCGAGGTGCTGCGCCAGGTGGACGCCGAGACGGACCTGCCGCTCGTCGACGTCATCCTCGACCAGGCAGGCGCCAAGGGCACCGGCGCCTGGACCGTGCAGAACGCGCTTGACCTGGGCGTGCCCGTGACCGGCATCGCCGAGGCCGTGTTCGCGCGCTCGCTTTCCTCCGCCGCCGGCCAGCGTTCCGCTGCCAAGGGCCTGGCCGGCCCGTCCGCCGTGGCCGTCGACGACGCAGACGCGTTCATCGAGGACGTGCGCCAGGCGCTGTTCGCCTCGAAGATCGTGGCGTACTCGCAGGGCTTCGACGAGATCGTCGCGGGCGCGGCCAAGTACGACTGGGACATCAAGAAGGGCGAGATCGCCCGCATCTGGCGCGCCGGCTGCATCATCCGCGCCCAGTTCCTCGACACCATCGCGAAGGCCTACGCCGCCGAGCCGGAGCTGCCGGCCCTGCTGCTGGCTCCGTACTTCCGCGAGCACCTCGAGTCCGCGCAGGACGCGTGGCGCCGCGTGGTCATCCAGGCCGCTGGCCAGGGCATCCCCGCCCCGGCGTTCTCCTCCTCGCTCGCCTACTACGACGGCCTGCGCTCCGACCGCCTGCCGGCCGCCCTGGTCCAGGGCCAGCGCGACTTCTTCGGCGCCCACACCTACAAGCGCGTCGACAAGCCGGGCACCTTCCACACGCTGTGGAGCGGCGACCGCACCGAGGTGGCCCAGGAGCCGTCCACGCACTGACGCTTTCTTGGCTGGGGCTTGGGCTCCACGTTTTCGGACAAACTCGCCGCTTTCGGCGGGGGTTTTGGCCGGAATCGTGGAGCCTTTGCTCTGCTCGGGGCCGAGCTCCGCGTTTTCCGCGCCCTCCTGAACAAAACGCTTCCTCGAGGACGCGTTTTGTGCAGGAGGGCGCGGTTTTTCGTGAGGGGCTTTGGGAGTGCCCGACAGCGCGTGGCCGGGTTCGCGGGCCGGGCGCGGTTTCCTGGACGCACAACGGTTTGCTCGCCGTTCTCGGTACAGCAAACCGCTGGCGACCGGCGGCGGTGGTTACGGCTGCGGAGGCGGGGGCGGGTTTAGCAGGTTCTGGTTGAACTGCTGTTGCTGCATCAACAGAACCTCCTCGTCGGAGGCCGGGCGCTGCCCCGTGCCCGCGCGACGGCGGCTCGATGCCCTCACGATCAACACCACGATGAACACCAGCAACGTCAACGCCAGCACCGAGACCAGCACCATGAGCAACGTTCCGAAGTACATGCTTCCTCCTAGCTCAGCCGCCGCTTGAGGCGGATCGTCACGGTGTCCCCGACGTCCTTGCCGAGCGCCTTGCGCAGCTTGGCGGAGAGGGACACCATGTGCCCGCCGCTACCCGTGGGCATGAACGCACTGGTGAGCGGCAGCCCGTCAACGGTCCCCTCAACCTTGACCGACTTGCCCGTCCCGAAGATCTCCTGCGAGCCGGGCAGCTCCACGCAGGACCAGGTCTCGCCCTTGATCTGAACGCCGATCGGCGCGTCAAACGTGATGTCCAGGTCCTGGGACTCGAAGGCCACGGCATCCCCCTTGGCTCGTGTGCGGTGCCGCCAGCGTACTCCTCGTTCCCTGAGCAGCCCCTTGCCCGGGCGGAAACGACAAACGGCGTGCTGCCGTCAGGGGGCCTACACTCCGCCCTGACCACAGCACGCCGTTCGACGTGTTTGATACCACCATATTGTGCCCCAAAACCTGCGCAATCGGATGCTGTCTGTGGCCCGCAGGGCGGGCCTTCGTGCAACGATTGAGTGTGGACAGAATTGATCGCGCAATTATCGAGACCCTGCGCGTGGACGCACGGATCTCCAACGTCGCCCTCGCCGATCGCGTGGGCCTGACGCCGGGGCCGTGCCTGCGCCGCGTGCAGAAGTTGGAGCACGACGGCGTGCTGCTGGGTTACGAGGCCCTCATCAGCCCCAGCGCGGACAAGACCTCGTTTGAGGTCATCCTCGACATCGAGCTCACCGACTTCTCGGCCGCCACGGTCGAGCGCTTCGAGCAGACGATGGCCGGCTACGACGAGGTCCTCGAGGTCTACCGCCTCTTCGGTCAGCCGGACTACTTCGCCCGCGTTGCAGTGGAGGACCTGCCCACCTACGAGAAGTTCCTCTCCGGGACCTTGCTCGCCATGCCCGGCATCCAGAAAGTCTCCAGCAAGTTCCCCATGAAGGTCGTCAAGTCCCTGCGCCCGCTTGAGGGATAAGGTCACACCACGCCATTCTTCGCCCGGCTAGTCCCCGAGCCATTTCCCGTCGTCGTCGAACCAACCCGGCGTTCCGAGTCCTCTTATCCATTCGACTTGACGTGCCACAGCGTGCATTGGATCAAAATCAAGATCACGCGAAGCAAGGCTTAGAACGAAGTGTCTCGAACCAACGGCCAGAAATTCCTCGCACACATACTTCTGAAGGGGCGTCGGGACCTCGCCCTCTTTAAAGTGCTTCACTTTGTTATATGTTCGGGCAACTCCGCGGACGACTCGAAGCAGATCGGGTTCATCGAACCAGTCCCCCAGAACCCCGTGATGAACAGCCCTATATATGTTCTGGGCGGTTCCACCTAGATTCAGGCCATCGAAATCCCCTCCAACCGGATTTAGTATCGCGCCTGCGGTGTCCAACGCAATACCAAGCGAGACAACCCTCTCGTCGCGAGATCGGATGCCTACCTGAACGTCGCGAACCACCGGCGAAATCACTCTTGCCCACTTGGCATAGCTGCGGAGCCATTGGTCGAGGCCTTCGATTCCGATCGCTTCAAATCGAGCCAGAGGCCTGTGTTCGATGTCCGGTTCCGGTGCTAGTTGCCCGGCAAGCGTGTCGCGGCTCACGAGGTGCACTGGAAATTCTCTCTGGCTCGCGTGGTCCGCTTCCTCACCTCGCGTGGCGCCGCCCGAAATTTTGTGCGAGTGCCACGAACAACGCGTTTGCGCCACCACGCTGACAAGTTCGGCGACGCGCGAGTGAATCACGAAGTGGTCCGAAAAGGACCTGGGATCGACGGCTTCCGTACGCACGAAACCGAATCGATGCCCAGTCCTCGAGCTTCGTCTTGAGGAATAGGTGTAGTCCGCTTCCCACGACCTTCCCACGGTAACTTCGAACCCATCATGTTCGAACGAACCCGTCACGGTCTCATCTAGGCTAATGTTCACACCTGACGCGGTGCCATCTTCATTCCAACGATGTTCACTCTCCCAGAATGCACCTGGTAACCACGGCTCGAGCCCGTCGACGGCGCTTTCCCCGACCCTCGCATTGCTACCACGAAACTCAGCAACGTCACCGTCTCCAAAAAGGACATTATCCACCGATAGCGTCTCCCACCAGTGGTCGTTTGCCCCCGAGCTTCGGTAACGATGTCGTCTCACACCCATCAGTCCAAGTTCTGATCCGTTGGTCGCCTCACAGATAAGGTCCTTCCGCCCGGCACCTCCGAGCAACCCAGTCGAGATTCCTGACGAGGAACTGCCCGGAACTGGCCCATCGAAACCGACTTCAAGCCAGATCGCCCCACCTTTGTCCACGGAGAGCATCGCCTGACGCACCTGGGAACTCTCGTGTACTGGGAGGACCAGCACCGAGATGGGTGTGCCATCGACCAACTTTTTGACAATGTCTCTGATCATGCCCCCGATGGTGGCACATACAGTCATCCAAAAAAGGAGATCGCGGAGCAGCGCACGTTAGGCGTCAGGCACTGTCGAGTTCCAAGCGCTGTTCTATGACGAGGCCCTCACCTCTCCAATCAAAGCCGCATGACGGCATCCGTGTTGGGCCTCATTTGCGGCGGCTACCGCTTCAACTGCGCCTCGATCGAGGCCATGGCCCGCCCCAGCGCCGGCTGCGCGTCGGAGCCAACGCGCGGCTGGGCCTCCTTCAGCACGGCCAAGGTCGCCTCCCACTGGGCGCGCGTGGCCTCGATGCTCATGGACGGCAGCTGCGTGCGCGGGTGGCCGTTGTCGATGAGCTCGTTGTCGAGGACGTTCCCCCGCTCCACCACCGCGGTGGCTGCCCTCAGCGCCGCCTGGTCAGCGCCGTCGCCCCAGGAAGCCGCGGCGATCTCGACGGCATCCACCACACCGGGCCAATCGGTCCGCTCCAGGGTGAGGGAGGTTCCTGAACCCAGCGCCCCGGCGTCGAACATCCCCACGGCCTGGGCCTCCTCACGCGAGAGCACCTGGGAGTAGCTGTACCCGGCGATCGCCCGCGGGGCGGCCGGCTCGTTCTTCTCCTCGCCGCCGTTGGCGAGCGAGATGTAGACGACCAACCCCACCACCAAGGCGAGCGCGATCAACCCCACCACGAGCGGCAGGAAGCTGCGCTTCTCGTCGTCTCCGCTGTTGATCT
>JALAHE010000377.1 GCA_022712075.1 Galactobacter sp. | reverse complement strand
TGTTCTCGCAGCTTCCAGTACGCCGCATCGAGGAGGATCCCTTGCTTCCGGCGCCGCGCGACTCCTGGCCGTTTGTCCTGCCGCCCGTGCGACAGCTGCTGCACGAGGGCCTGGACCTCGGACCGGTGACGGTCCTGACGGGCGAAAACGGCTCGGGGAAGTCGACGCTCACCGAGGCGATCGCCATGGCGTTTGGGCTCAACGCCGAAGGCGGATCGACGGGAGCCCAACACCGCACCAACAGCACCGAGTCAGGCCTGCACGAGCACCTGCGGCTCGTCCGCGGGGCCGGCGCCTCAAAGAAGGGCTTCTTCCTGCGGGCGGAGTCGATGCACTCGTTCTTCACCTACCTGCAGAACCTGGGGCCCGGCGCCGAGTACTTCCACGAGCAGAGCCACGGGGAGTCGTTCCTCGACCTCATGGATCAGCGTTCACGCGTGAAGGGGCTCTGGGTCCTCGACGAACCGGAGGCCGCGCTCTCGCTCTCCGGCTGCCTCGGGCTGCTCTCGCGCCTGCAGGGACTCGTGGAACGCGGCTCCCAGCTGGTGCTCTCCACCCACTCGCCGATCTTGGCGGCCTTCCCCGGCGCCACGCTCCTAGAAGTAGGCCCGTGGGGCCTGCGCACCGGCAGCTACGACGAGCTCGACCTCGTGCGCGGCTGGCGCTCGTTCCTTGACGCGCCGGAGCGCTTCCTGCGCCACCTCGACTAGCGCGCAACCGCGCACGGGCACACCGCCCGCGCCCGGCCGAGCGACACCTCGACCGCCGGACGAACCAGGCGGATCAGGCGGATCAGGCGGATCAGGCGAGCGAGTGAATCGCCCCGGCGAGGCCAGACAGCTCGGGAATGGTGTCGGCCTCGGCGAGCGCCTCCTCCAGCACGCGGTCGTGCGTGGGGCGGGCCGCGGCCAGCAGTCGCTCACCGCCGGGAGTGAGCTCCGTGTAGATGCCGCGGCGATCGTCCATGCAGAGGATGCGCGTCAGGAGCGCGCGGCCCTCGAGGCGCGTCACGAGGCGCGTGGTGGCGCTGGAGGACAGGGCCGCCGCGCGGGCCAGCTGCTGCATGCGCATGTGCCAGCCGTCCTGCCGACTCAGCGCCTCGAGCACCGTGTACTCCACCACGGACAGCCCATGTTCGGCCTGCAGGGCGCGCTCGAGCTTGGTCTCGATGAGCCCGTGCAGGGCCACGAGGGTGCGCCAGCCGTGGGCCCGCACCTCGATCGCGTCGTCAGCAACGCTCATGACTCTCCTTCGCCGTTGTTCGGGACACAGTCTACCCACTTGCGCAGATAACCCGCGTGTGCAACTATCTATTCATTGCGTTTGCAACTACTGCACACGCACAAGTTGCGGACGCGCCCAACGACGCCAGCGCCCCACCCACTCCCTCCTAGCGAAAGGCCACCCATGCCCGCCGCCCTCTTTGCCCTCGCCCTCGGCGGCTTCGGCATCGGCCTCCCCGAGATCGTCATCAGGGGCCTGCTGCACGAGGTGGCGGCGGACTTCGGCGTCACCGATACCCAAGCCGGCTATCTCATCTTCGGCTATGCCCTCGCCGTCGCCCTCGGCGGCATCACCCTGACGCTCCTGCTGCGCCGCGCCGAGCGCAAGCGCGCGATTCTGGGCCTTGTGGTGCTCTTCATCGCCGGCAACCTCCTCTCGGCCCTCGCGCCGAGCTACTCGCTCATGATGACCGGCCGCATCGTCGCCGCGCTGTGCCACGGCGCCTTCTTCGGCATCGGTGCCGTGGTCGCCGCCAACCTCGTCCGCGAGGACAAGCGCGCGGGGGCCATCTCCATCATGTTTGCCGGCCTCACCATCGCCAACGTCGCCGGCGTCCCGCTCGGCACCTTCATCGGCCAGGCCTTCGGCTGGCGCGCCACCTTCTGGATGATCACGGCCGTGGGCCTGCTCGCCCTCGTCGGGATCGCCACGCTCGTGCCCCGCACTCCGGCCCCGCAGGGCGGCTCGGTCGGCGCGGAGCTGCGCCTCTTCACCAAACCGCAGGTCTGGTACTCCATGGGCATCACGGTGCTCGGCTACGGCGGCATGTTCGGCGCCTTCACCTTCATCGCCTACACCCTCACGGAGGTCTCCGGCTTCCCGGCCGGCGCCGTCCCGTGGCTGCTCATCGTGTTTGGCGTGGGCCTCTTCGCCGGCAATCTGCTGGGCGGTAAGGCGGCGGATCGCAACCTGCCGCTGACCCTCATCGTGCTCTTCGGCGGGCTGACGCTCATCCTCGTGGCCTTCGCCCTCACCGCCGCCTCGCCCGTGGCCACCGTCATCGCCCTCGTCCTGATGGGCGGCTTCGGCTTCGCCACGGTGCCCGGCCTGCAGGCCCGCATCATGAACCACGCGGACGCCGCGCCCACCCTCGCCTCCGGCGCCAACATCGCGGCGTTCAACCTCGGCAACGCCCTCGGCGCGTGGGCCGCGGGCCTGGGCCTCGCGGCAGGCCTCGGCTACACCTCGCCGCTCTGGAGCGGCGCCGCCATCACGCTGGCCGGCCTGGCCCTCTTCCTGATCGCCACCCGCGTGCGCGGCGGCGAGTACTCCCGGGTCGCCAAGCGCCCCAGCGCCGACCACGCCATCGCCGTCGACGCCTGACCGGGCCCGCATCATCCTCCCC
>JALAHE010000376.1 GCA_022712075.1 Galactobacter sp. | reverse complement strand
GTCCAGCACGCGCGCCGCGCCCGCGCTGTAGGTGGACTCGTCGGAGGCCAGGATGGCGTCCAGCGGGGCGATGTCGGCGGGCGTGCCGATGCGATTCATGGCGGCCAGCGGGAACGGGGCGTCCAGATCGCGCAGGTTGGCCATGGTCATGGGCGTGGCGATGGTGCCCGGGTGGACCGAGTTCACGCGGATGCCGTAGCGGCCCAGCTCGAGGGCGGCGGACTTGGTCAGGCCGCGCACGGCGTACTTGGAGGCCGAGTAGGCGGTGGCGTAGGGCTGGCCCTGCATGCCGGCGAGGGACGAGATGTTCACGATGGAACCGCCCTTGGTCTTCAGCGTGGGCAGCACGGCCTTGATGCCGAGGAAGGCGCCGCGGACGTTGACGGCCATGATGCGGTCGAAGCCGGCGGCGTCGATCTCCTCGATGGGGGCCATCTTCAGGATGCCGGCGTTGTTGACCAGGATGTCGATGGTGCCGAAGGCCTCGATGGCCTTCTCGACCACGGCGGCCCAATCCTCCTCGGAGGAGACATCGTGGTGGGCGAAGAGGGCGTTCTCGCCGAGCTCCGCGGCGGTCTTCTCACCCAGCTCGTCGTTGAAGTCGGTGATGAGGACCTTGGCACCGCGCTCCACAAAGAGCTTGGCCTCCGCCGCGCCCTGACCGCCGGCCGCACCGGTGATGATCGCGACCTTGCCCGCAAGCTGCTCAGACATGTTCTTCCTCTACTGCTGGTGCCGGTGGGGGTGCTCCGGCATGGCCCGCCGCCTGCGGCAAATTACTGTCGCGACGACATGATGACTTCAGGGTAGACCCGTCCGGGGCGCGCGCCAAGGCCCCGTTCGCCACACGGGAACGGGGTGGTCACGGGGCGCGAGGGACGCTACGCGGGCGGCGCTCGATGGCGACCACCCCGGCGATGCATGCAGTTTGTGCGTTTGGCGCGAGTATCTGTCGCGCCAAACGCACAAAGCGCATGCGCGAAAGGTTGGAGCCCCTCAGCAGGCCCAATCGAGGACGTCGGTCTCCAGGTCCACCTGCAGCGTGCCGTTGCCGCCGAAGTTGAGGTGGTTGAACTCGTCGATCTCCAGGTACCAGGGCGAGAGTCCCCTCGGAAGGGCCTGCACGTTGAACACCGTGCCGCCGAGGTGGCACCACTGCCTGAGGTTCTCAGCCCACGGCTTCCCGCCGCCCTCGCCGTACCGTCTCTCATACTGGTCCCCGTCCCCCGGGTACTCCACGGGAGTGATCCCGGCGTTCGGATCCTCGCGCGGAATCAACCAGATGCGGGTGGTGGGCGAGACGCTGTCCCACGCGTTCTCGCCGTCGCCGTACTCGATCTGCCCGCGGGCTTCCTCCGGGCGCAGGTCGGGGCGCGGCGGGGTGGGACCGGCCGCGATCTGCTCGGCCGTGAGCCACATGAGCGCCCAGGGGCCCTCGAGCGCGTCCACTCGGTACGAGGTCGCCTCGTTCTCCACGGCGGCCGCCAGGTCAGCATTGAAGGCCTCCCACTCGGGGCCATCGTGGGTCTCCTCGCCACCCTCGCCGCCGGCGGCGAAGAAGGCAATGCCTACGTACTCCGGCCCCTTGCGGCGATATTCCTCCGGCAGGAACAGCGTGAGCAGGTGCATGAGCGGTAGGCCGAGCCCCTTGTGGCGAGGCCAGTTCTCCCACGGGATGTTTGGCCCGTCGGTGCCGGCCCAACCGGAGGGGGCGTAGTCGGGAACGGGGGCCAGGACCTCGGCCTTGGGTCCGGGATGAGCCGCGAGCCCGCCCTCTACCTCGAAGCCGAGGTTCCACGCGGTGGCCATGTCAGAGCACCTCGGAGAGCGTGTAGCGATCCAGCACGACGCCGCGCGTGAGGCTCGAGCGCGACACCACCGTCACGGCGCCCGTGCCGTCCAGCGTGCGGATCCCGCTCTTGCGGTCCACCACCAGCTCGTGGGGGCGTCCCGACTTGATGTCCTCGAACTGCACCCGCGCCTCGGCCTCCTCGAGCGGGCCGACATAGGCGTACTTGCCGCCCTGGCTCGCGCCCTTCAGGTCCGTCTCGGCCACGATCAGAAACTGGGCCACGGCCCCTCCTCGCTTGGTGGCGGCTCCCCCTCGGCGCCGCGTGGCCCCACACTGTCACGAAACCGACGCGGGCGTCGAGCAGGCGGCCCCGCCGCGTCGCCGTACTTCCAGCCGTGCCAAGCCACGGTTTTCAACGCCCTCCCCGCCCTTCCCTACGATGGTGTGATGGCCCTCACCCTGCGCAAACTCCTGCAGAATCCAGCCCTCCGGCTGCGCATCGTCAGCGACGGCAACCTCGGCGAGGGCGACGACCCGCTGGAGCGCGAGTTCGAGTGGCTGCACGCGACGGACATGAGCGATCCCACCCCCTTCCTGGGGCCGGCCGAGGTCATCCTGACCCTGGGCTGGCAGTTCCCCGTCACCGCTTCGGCAGACCCGTCAGTGTCTGAAACGCCGACCCCGCCCGCGCGCCTGGCCAAGATCTACGACGACTACGCGGCGCTCGTGAGCGCCCACGGCGTGATCGGTGTGGGCTTCGGCTCCGACGTGGTGCACCAGGGGATCCCGCAGCAGCTCGTCCAGGCCTGCGAACGCCACGGGCTCATCCTGTTCGACGTCCCCTACGAGATCTCCTTCATGGACCTTCTCCAGGAGGCGGCGCGGGTCATGCAGCGCGACCAAGCCGAACGCTACGGGCGCTCCCTGCGTGTGCAGAAGGCGATCGCGAGCGCCGCCACGCGCCGGGACGGGCTCAGCGCCACGCTGCGCGAGACCGCGCGCCAGCTCGGCTGCGGCGTCATCCTCTACGACGGGCTGGGCCGCCCGGTCACGGTGGTGCCCATGCCCGGCGGCTCCACGCCCCTTGAGCTCATCACCCCGGCGGTGCAATCCACGCTGAACTCGGGCGCGCGCTTCCGCTCGGTGCAGCTCTCCACGCGCGTCGAGGCCGTCATCCAGCTCCTCGGGGAGCCCGGCGACCCGAGCGGCGTCCTGGTGCTTGCCCTCTCGCAGAGCTTCGACGACGTGAGCCGCAACGTCCTCTCCTCCGTCCTGGCGCTCGTGAGCGTCTCGCTCGAGCAGAACCAGAGCCTCGAGCGGCTGCACCGCACGCTGCGCGAGGCGCTGCTCGAGCTCCTGCTCTCCGGCTCGGTCCAGGTCACCAAGCACATCGTCGACTCGGTGCTCCACGAGCTGCCCACCCCGCCGCTCGCCGCGATGGTCGGCCTGCCCACCAAGGCCGACATCCCCCGCCTGGCCGCGGCCCTCGAGACGCTCGCCTCGGACCGCGAGGCGCCCTTCTTCTTCGCGCCCTCCGGCGGGCGGATGGTCCTCCTCACCCGGCTCGACGCCGCCGAGCGGCTCGCGCCCCGGCTCGAGGAGCTGGGCATGGACCTCGGCACCTCGCGCTGCGACGCGTGGGACGCCCTGGGCCGCAGCATCGAGGAGGCGGGCAAGGCCGCCGAGTTCGGGCGCCGCCGCGAGATGGGCCGCATGGTCTCCTTCCCCGAGATCTGGCGGGAGGGGATCGGGGACCTCATCGACGCCTCCGACGCGGCG
>JALAHE010000375.1 GCA_022712075.1 Galactobacter sp. | reverse complement strand
GTGCCCGACGGGGCCGGGCCGGGTAGGCGAGTCGGGTGGGCCTCCGTGCGGGGCTTGGCTCAGGCACCAGCGGCAGGAGCCGCGGCGCCCGGTGTCGCCGCGTCGAGGCCCGCGAGCCGCAACGCCGCCCAGAGCTCGGCGCGCACCGGGAACGTCTCGAGGGCGTAGCCGCCCACGTGTTCGGCGGTCTTGAGCCTGGCGCGGATGGTGTGCCGGTGCACTCCGAGCTCGCGCGCCGTGTCCTCGTTGCGCCCGTCGTGGCGCAGCCAGCACGCCAGCGTGGGCAGTAGCTCGGTGCCGTGGCGCTCGTCGTGCGCCAGCAGCGGCCGCAGGACGGCGCGGGCGGCGGTGCGCGCGTGATCGTCGGCCACGGAGTCGATGAGGTCGAGCTTCACCACATCGGAGAAGCGCGTGAGCTCGCCGGCGCCGCGTTCGAGCGCGGCCAGCGCCTGCGCCCCGATCTCCGGCAGGTCCGCGTAGTCGCCCGCCGAGGAAACGCCCCAGCTGCCGCCGAAGCGCCGGCGCAGCTCCTCGAGCCCTTCCTCCACGGCCTCGCGCTGCGCCACGAGCACCACGTCGTCGCCGTCTCGGGCGAGGAACAGCGCCCTTGATGTGCGCTCGGGCAACGAGGAGATCCACGCGGCCACTGCCTCGGCGCTCGTGGTGAGGGAGCGCCCGCGCGCCACCACGACCGGCTCGCGCGGTAGCCCGTCCAGCTCGCCAGCCACCGCCTGCGCCAGCTCCGCCTCGCCCGCCAGCAAAAGCCGCAGGAGTCCCGAGCGCAGGGAGAGGCGGGACGAAACCAGCGCGGCGTCCTGCTCCGAGGCCAGGCCCACCATGGCCACCACGGAGTTCATGACACCCTGCGCCTCGTGGTCCAGGCCCTCCACGGCCACGGCCAGGACGCCGCGCAGGGCGTTGCCGCGGCCCACGGTCTGCAGCGTGTACGCCTGCCCGTCCAGGTGGATCACGGACGCCGCGCGGGACTGGCGCGCCAGGAGTGCGCGCGCCCGCGCCTCGAGAGCCTCCAAGTCGGTGGGCCGCGTGCCGCGCGGCAGGGACTCGTGCGCCAGGGAGCCGGCCACGTCGAACAAGCCAACCCAGGCCTGCATCTGGCGGGAGAGCTCCTGCACCGTGGGGGAGAGGCCGCCGGTCTGCAGCGCGGCGGAGGAGATGGCCCGCTGCGCCCCGAGCGCCCACGAGCGCCGCGCAAAGGCGAGCGCCGTGACGGCCTCGGCGTTCGCGCGCGCCACCGCGATGAACGGCGTCTGGAACGGCACCTCGAACAGGGGAAGCCCGCACGCGGAACACGCCGAAACCAGCGCCTCGGGGATGCCCTCGCGGATCACCTCGGTGCCGAAGCCCAGGGCAGCCACCCCGGCGGCCACGAGCCGGGCCACGTAACCCAGCCACGCGTCGTCGGGCGCGTGTTCAAACTGCGTTCCGGTGGTCAGCAGCACCACGCCGTCCACGAGGAAGGGCGTGGGGTCCGGGAGGTCGGAGCTGTGCACCCACGGCGCCGTGCGCTCCAGCGCGCCAACCGGCAACGACGCGTCCGGCACCCACCTCAAACCGAGCCCCGGCTGGGCCAACAACGCGCTGACGGACGGGAGCGCTACGGGAGAATCCACCACGGCACCACTGTACGCAACGTATAAAGCTTCACCCAGAATTCGCCAGGGCGGCCAGCGGCCCAGTGGCGCGCCCCACCCTAGGCTGTGAGCCATGACCTCCCTTGACGCCGCGATCGGCGGCCCCTCCCTCCCCCAGAAGCGCGAGCTCAAGACGGCGCTCCCGGGCCCGAAGTCCAAGGAGATCCTTGACCGCAAGGCCAAGGCCGTCGCCGCGGGCGTCACCTACTCCGTGCCCGTCGCGGCCGTCGCCGCCGGTGGCGGCGTCGTCGTCGACGCCGACGGCAACTCCCTCATCGACCTGGGCTCCGGCATCGCCGTGACCACGGTGGGCAACGCCAACCCGCGCGTCGCCGCCGCCGTGGCAGCGCAGGCCGCCTCCTTCACCCACACCTGCTTCATGGTGTCCCCGTACGAGGGCTACGTTGAGGTTGCCGAGAAGCTGAACCAGCTGACCCCGGGCGACTTCGAGAAGCGCACCGCCCTCTTCAACTCCGGCGCCGAGGCCGTGGAGAACGCGATCAAGATCGCCCGCATCCACACCAAGCGCACCGCCGTCGTCGCGTTCGATCACGCCTACCACGGCCGCACGAACCTGACCATGGCCCTCACCGCCAAGGCTGCCCCGTACAAGACCGGCTTCGGTCCCTTCGCCTCCGAGGTCTACCGCGTCGCCGGTTCGTACCCGTACCGCGACGGCCTGTCGGGCGTCGAGGCCGCCAAGCGCGCCATCTCCCAGATGGAGAAGCAGATCGGCGGCGACCAGATCGCCGCGATCATCATCGAGCCCATCCAGGGCGAGGGTGGCTTCATCGTCCCGGCCGAGGGCTTCCTCGAGACCGTCGTGGCCTGGGCCCGCGAGAACGGCATCGTCTTCATCGCCGACGAGGTCCAGACCGGCTTCGCCCGCACCGGCACGATGTTCGCCTCCGAGCAGCTGGGCATCGAGCCCGACCTGATCACCACGGCCAAGGGCATCGCCGGCGGCATGCCGCTGTCGGCCGTCACGGGCCGCGCCGAGATCATGGACGCCTCTCACGGTGGCGGCCTGGGCGGCACTTATGGCGGCAACCCCGTGGCCTGCGCCGCGGCGCTCGCCACGATCGCCGAGTACGAGGAGAACAACCTCGCCGGCCGCGCCCAGGAGATCGGCGAGATCATCTCGCAGAAGTTCTCCGCTCTGGCCGAGACCGACAACCGCATCGGCGAGATCCGTGGCCTGGGCGCCATGGCCGCCGTCGAGTTCGTCGACGCCGACGGCGAGCCGAACGCCGCCCTCGCCAAGGCCGCCGCCGGCCAGGCGATCGCCGAGGGTGTCATCACCCTCACCTGCGGCACCTACGGCAACGTCATCCGCTTCCTCCCGCCGCTGTCCATCTCGGACGAGCTGCTGATCGAGGGCGTGGACGTCGTCATCGAGGCCGTCAAGGCCAACTGAATCCGTCCGGGCGGCGCCCTCCCCAAGTAGGTCTGGGGAGGGCAGTGCCCGACGGCGTGGGGCCGGCTTCCGGCCCCATCCTCAGCCTTTTTTGGGCTCGCCTGAGGGCGACCCCGCTGCCGCTGCCCCCGCCTCACGGCGGGGCGCGGGCGGCAGCCTCCCCCGAGTCACCGAGGACGTTATGCCCACCCTGACCCGCGACGCGGTCGTGATCGGCGCCGGATTCTCCGGCCTGGTCGCGGCGCGTGACCTCGAACGGCACGGATTCTCCGTGGCCGTGCTCGAGGCGCGCCAGCGCGTGGGCGGCCGCGTGGGCCTGACCGAGGTCGGGGGAGTTCCCGTGGAGACGGGACCCGCGTGGCTCGCGGCGGATCACTCCGCGACGCTTGACCTCGCGGCGGAGCTCGACGTCCCCGTGTTCAGCCCGGGCGGCGAGGGCGAGGAGGTGTACCTCGGCGCGGGCGGCGCCCGGCTGCGGTACGCAGGCGAGCTGCTGCCGGTGCCTCAGGCCTCCGAGGCGGCCATGGTCGCCGCGATCGCGGCGCTCGAGGCGCTCACCGGCGCCGCCGAGTCCGAACTTCCGGGAACGCTCGGGGATTGGCTCGACGTCAACGTCGCCGACGAGCCGGCCCGGGCCGCCCTGGTGCTTTTGCTGGCCGGATCTCACGCCGGCGGCGCCGGCCGCGAGCTGCCGCTCGCGGACGCGCTGCGCCTGGCCTCCGGGGCCGGCAGCGTCTCGAATGTGGTGGACCGCGGCTTCCGCGCGGCCCATCGCGTGGTGGGCGGGCTGTTCCGCCTGGCCACCGCGCTTCAAGCCGAGTTGCCCGACGACGTATGGCTGGGGCGGGAGGCGAGCGCCGTGCGGGTCGCTCCCTCCGGCGTCGAAGCCATCTCCGGGGATCTCACCGTCAAGGCGAAGGCCGCGGTGCTGGCGGTGCCGGCACCCACGGCCGAGGCCTTGCTCGGTGGGCACCCAGGCGAGCCGGGGGCGTGCGGTGCCCAGGGCGCCGTCGGGCACTCCGTTCATTGGTTCACGGCGCATGCCGTGTTCCCCTCCCCGTTCTGGCGCGAGCGCGGCCTCTCCGGCCGCGGCTTTGGGCCGGGCGCTCCCGTGCAGGAGCTGCAGGACGAGAGCTGGTACGTGCCGGGCCACGGCGCGCCGACCGGCCCCGGTGTCCTCACGGCGCACGCCTCCGCCGAGGCCGCTGCCGAGCTCTTTGCCCTCTCCGACGCCGCCCGCAAGGAGGCAGTGCTTGCCTCCCTGGCGGCCTACGTCGGGGCGTTCCCGGCGCGGGAACTGGGCTATGTGGAGACGCGGCGCGAGCACGGGTACGGTGTGAGCAGTGTCACGATCGAGGGTCCGCTCGCCGTGGCGGGTGACCATCTCGAAGGCACGGGCCACCTCCATGTGGAGGGGGCGGTGCGCTCGGGTCACCGGGCGGCACACAAGGTGTCCGCGCTGCTGCGCGGAGAGCAGGACCCCGTCAGCATGCAGAGTTCAGCCAGCGGGGTGACCGGGTCTCCGGTCCCCGCCCACGAAAGGGAATCATGAGCGATTACGCCGTCGTTAACCCGGCCACCGGTGAGACCGGGGCCAGCTACCCCATCTTCACGGCCGAGCAGGTCGAGAACGCCGTTGCCGCCGCCAAGGCCGCGCACGACGGCTGGTCGCGCAGCTCCACCGTGGCCGAGCGTGCCGCGCTGGTGCGCCGCGTCGCCGAGCTGCACCGCGAGCGCCGCGAGGAGCTGGCGGCCCTGATCGTGCGCGAGATGGGCAAGCCGCTCGAGCAGGCCCTGGGAGAGGTCGACTTCTCCGCCGACATCTACGAGTTCTACGCCGACAACGCCGAGAACATCACCGCCGACCGCCCCGTGGCCGGCCTGCTCGGCGAGGGTACCGCGGTCATGCGCCCGTCCTCCCTCGGCGTGCTGCTGGGCATCATGCCCTGGAACTTCCCCTACTACCAGGTGGCCCGTTTCGCCGGCCCGAACCTGGTCAACGGCAACACCATCCTGCTCAAGCACGCCCCGCAGTGCCCCGAGTCCGCCGAGGCGATCCACCAGATCCACCTGGACGCCGGCTTCCCCGTGGGCGCCTACCAGGACGTGCGCTTCACCAACGAGCAGTCCGCCGAGGTCATCGCCGACCCGCGCGTTGCGGGTGTCTCCGTGACGGGCTCCGAGCGCGCCGGTGCCGCCGTCGCCGAGGTCGCCGGCCGCAACCTGAAGAAGGTTGTCCTGGAGCTGGGCGGTTCGGATCCGTTCTACCTCTTCTCCACGAACGACATGGACGCCGTGGTCGAGGCCGCCGTCTCCGCGCGTCTCGGCAACAACGGCCAGGCCTGCAACGCCGCCAAGCGCTTCATTGTGCAGGAGGACCTCTACGAGGAGTTCCTGGGCAAGCTGACCGAGGCCTTCGCCGGCATCAAGGCCTCCGACCCGGCCCTGGGCGACACCTTCCTCGGCCCGCTCTCCTCCACGGCCGCCACCGAGCGCCTGGCCGAGCAGGTCTCCCGCGCCGTGGCGCAGGGCGCCAAGGTTGCCATCGGCGGTGGCCACGAGGGCAACTTCTTCGAGGCGACGATCCTCACGGACATCGACTCCGAGAACGACGCCTACCGCGAGGAGCTCTTCGGCCCCGTGGCGTCCGTGTACAAGGTGGCCTCCGAGGAGGAGGCGCTCAAGG
Organism: Galactobacter sp.; assembly: GCA_022712075.1. Taxonomy (GTDB): domain Bacteria; phylum Actinomycetota; class Actinomycetes; order Actinomycetales; family Micrococcaceae; genus Galactobacter. The sequence continues at coordinate 1,625 of JALAHE010000375.1, read as the reverse complement.
TCGGCAACGATTCGCCGTTCGGCCTGGGCTCCTACCTGTGGACCACCGATCAGGAGCAGGCCGCCCGCGTGGCCGACAAGATCGAGGCCGGCATGGTCTACGTCAACCTGGTCGACGCCGATTCGCCGGAGCTGCCCTTCGGCGGCATCAAGCGCTCCGGCACCGGCCGCGAGCTGGGCCTGATCGGCGCCAACGAGTTCGTCAACCAGAAGCTCATCCGCTCCGACAAGTGGTGAGCCTCCCGGACCGTCGCTGACCCGCTGGTCGCCACGGTTCGGCCGGTGCGGCCCCCGTCGCCCGCTCCTGAGCGAGCGGCGGGGGAGCGCACCCCCAACATCCAGCGGAGCCCTTCGTGCGAGGTCATGGACGCACGAAGGGTCCCGCTTCTCTTCCGGGGTTTTGGCCCCGGGCACAGCCCAACGGGGCCCCTCGTGCGAGGTCATGGACGCACGAGGGGCCCCGTTGCATTTTCCCGGCGGGCCTCGCTCTTCCTCCTCTTTCTGGTCCGCGTACTGACCAGTAGGTCCGCCCGCGGGCCCTCCGGCGACACAAAATCGGACCACGACGCGGGAGGGAACACGGCGCACAGGCGCCGCCGCAGCTGTGGAAGGATGGACGGCGTCGCCGAGGCTCGCAAGGGGGTAGATCCGGTGCAAGGCATGGCCGTTCTCGCCCGCGCGTGGCTCGCGTCGGCGATCGCCGTGCTGTGCGCCCTCGCCGGCCACCTTCTCGCCGGCGGCAGCGTCACCTCCTGGCTCGGCCCGCTCCTGGCCGTGGCCCTCGGCGCCGTGGCGGCGCTCCCGGTGATCCGCCGCGCGCCGTCCCTGCCGCGTTCGCTCGCGCTCTTTGTCCCGGCCCAGCTGGCCTACCACCTGCTCTTCTCCGCCGTGCCAGCCGCACAGCCCGCGGCCGTTCCGCTCGGCGGTGAGCACGCCGGGCACGACATGGCTTCCATGGGCCACCTGCCCGACGGCGCCGCGACCCACGCCTCAGCTCACGCGGGCGGGGCCCTCGCCTCCGCGGCGACGGCGGCCTCCGCCGCCACCGCGGCGGGCGCGCACGACGGTGCGTGGATGTTTAGCCTGCACCTCGCCGCGGCGCTGCTCACGGCCGCGGTGGCCCGCTGGGGCGAGGTCTGTGTGGCCCGCCTCGGGGAGGCGCTGGCGCTCGCGTGGGGCTCAGCCCTGCGCGTGCTTCGCTTCGCCCACCGGACCGCGCCGCCCGTGTGGGCCAGTCGCGAGGCGGTCCTCGCCGCCCCGCTGAGCCTGCGGCTCGTGGGGAGCCTGCGCTTCCGCGGGCCTCCCTCCTTGGTGTGATCCCGGCCCCGCCGTGCGCGGGACCCGCGCGCCGCTAGCGTGCGCCCGGGGGATCCCTCGCGCTCCGGACCACGTCCCGGCGCGCGGGGCCGCTGGCGCCGCGGCGCGCTCCCATCCCTTTCATTGCCGGAGGCCGGCGGCGCAGCGCCGCGGGCCGCGACGGTGTGCGCCCCTGCCACGCAGCCGGGGCGCCCTTCGCGGCCCCCAGCGCCGCGCGCCACCCTGCCCCGGCACGGATCCCCAAGGACCGACCATGCACAGCCCCCAGGCGCACGAGCGCGCCTCCCTGCCCCCGTCCTCCCTCGAGAC
>JALAHE010000374.1 GCA_022712075.1 Galactobacter sp. | reverse complement strand
TGGACGACTCCAGTGGCTACCCCCGCCGCCCTCCGTTCCTCCAAGACCCGTCGCTCCCTGGCGCTCCTGGCCATCGCAGCGCTCCCCCTCACTGCCGCGCTCTCCGCGTGCGGCGGCTCCGCAGACGCCTCCATCGCCAGCAACCAGAAGCCCACCGAGCTCGTCTTCGCCATGCCACCGGGCACTGAGGACGGGGAGCTCGGCAAGGAGACCGAGCTCGTCAAGGGCTACATCGCCGAGGCCGCAGGCGTGGAGGTCAAACAGCAGACCCCCGCCGACTACCTCGGCGTCGTCGAGGCCGTCCGCCAGGGCCACGTGGACGTCGCCCTCATGTCCCCCTTCGCCACGTCCCTCGCCGTCAAGAACGGCTCAGTGGACCCGCTCATCGTGTGGAAGTCCCCCGGGGACAAGCCAGCCTCCCACTGCTACTCCTCCCCCGGCTCGGGCATCAACACCCTGGAGGACGTGAAGGGCAAGAAGGTCGCCTTCGTGGACCCGGGCTCCTCCACCGGCTACTTCATGCCCAAGGCCATGTTCGTGAAGGCGGGCCTCGAGGACGGCAAGGACTACCAGTCAACCTTTGCCGGCGGCCACGACTCCGCCCTCCTCGCCCTCACCAATCACTCCGTGGACGTCGCCTGCTCCTCCATCGCCGACCGGATCATCGAGGCCGGCGCCATCAAGGCCTCCGACCTCCAGGAGATCGGCGCCACCGACCCGCTGCCGCTCGGCGTCTCCATCGTGGTGAACAAGGACCTGGACAAGGAGACCCGTACCAAGATCGCCAACGAGCTCGCCACCAAGATGTCCGGCAACAAGGACCTCACCCTGCTGGGTGGCCTCACCGACTACGTCATCGAGCCCGGAGCCGACGTCTACCAGCCGCTGTACGACGTGGCCGAGGCCGCCGGCGTGAACCTCGAGGACATGCGATGAGCCTGACCACGAGCGCCCGGCGCACCACCACGCCCACGCTGCAGACCGGCAAACCCACCCCCAAAGCAGCACACGGACAGCACCTGGACTCCCCCGTCCTCGTCGCCAAGGACCTCTCCGTCACCTACGAGAACGGCCACACAGCCCTCACCGACTTCACCCTAGACGTCCGCCCCGGCGAGGTCGTCGCCCTCCTGGGCCACTCCGGCTCCGGCAAGTCCACCCTCATGAAGGCCATCACGGGCCTGGCCCCGGCCACCGCCACCCAGCTCTCCGTGGACGGCACCGACATCCCCGGCGCCAACGCCTCCACCCTGCGCGCCGTCCGCGCCAACACCGGCTACGTCTTCCAGCACTTCAACCTGGTCCCCCAGCTCAGCGCGCTCACCAATGTGCTCACGGGCGGCCTCCACGCCGCCGGCCCGCTCAGCCGGGCCGGGATCTTCAGCCGGGCCCAGCGCGAGCAGGCACTCGCCCTCCTGGCCCGCGTGGGCCTGGCCGACAAGGCCACCGCCCGCGCCGATTCCCTCAGCGGCGGGCAGCAGCAGCGCGTCGCCATCGCCCGCGCGCTCATGCAGGGCCCCAGCCTCGTCCTCGCCGACGAGCCCGTCGCCTCGCTCGACCCGCGCCTGGCCGGCTCCGTCCTCTCACTCCTGCGCAAGATCGCGCACGAGGACGGCATCCCCGTCATCGTCTCCCTCCACGTCGTGGACCTCGCGCGCCGCTACGCCGACCGCTTCGTGGCGCTCGACGCCGGCCGCATCACCCACGCCGGCCCCGTCGCCTCCCTCACGGAGGACATGGTCGCCGACATCTACGGCAGCCCGGAGGACGACGACGCAGCCGCCGAGTCCCAGCCCAACGCAGGCCAGGAGGCGGCGGCATGAGCGCCCCCACCCAGCCCCGCACCCGCCGGGAGGGCCTCACCTCCGGTGAGGCCGCGCCGTCGGGCACCGAAGCGCCCTTCACCCAGAACCAGGCCTCCTCCGGGAGGCTGCCCCAGCTCACCGAGGCCGATCGCCTTAAGCTCTCCCGCCCCTTCCAGGCCCCGGGCCTGGCGGGCATCGCGAGCCTCGTGGTGGTCGCCGCCGTGGTGGTGTGGTCGCTCGGCGGCGCCGGCTTCTCCCTCGAGAAGCTCGTGGACGGCGTGCCCAAGATGGGCGACTACCTGGCGCGCATGTGGCCGCCGAACTTCTCCAAGTTCGGCGTGATCGTGGAGCTGCTCGTCGAGACCCTGCAGATGGCCATCATCGGCACCCTCCTCGGCGCGCTCTTCTCCCTCGTGGTGGCCTTCGGCGCGGCGAGCAACATCGCCCCGCGCTGGCTGTACTACTCCACGCGCGCCGTGCTCAACGTGCTGCGCAGCGTCCCCGAGCTGATCTTCGCGCTCATGTTCGTCTCCGCCGTGGGCCTTGGCCCGTTCGCCGGCGTGCTCGCGATCATGGTCGGGTCCATCGGCTCCATCGGCAAGGTCTACGCCGAGGCCATGGAGGCCGTGTCCACCGGCCCGCTCGCCGCCCTGCGCTCCACGGGGGCCTCACGCGGCCAGGTCATCACCTACGGCGTGCTCCCGCAGGCCAGCCCGCTCCTGGTCAGCTACACGCTGCTGCTCTTCGAGGGCAACGTCCGCGGCGCCACCGTGCTTGGCCTCGTGGGCGCCGGCGGCATCGGCCTGGAACTGACCAACGCCATGCGCCTGTACGACTACGGGCACATGTTCGCCATCCTCCTCTCCATCATCGTTCTGGTGACGATCATCGATCGCGCCAGTGCGCTCATCCGAAAGAAGCTCTCGTGAACGCCACCCTCGCCCCCACCCCGCTGGCCAACCTCCGCTCGCTCGCCGGCACCCCCACGGCCCACGGGCCCGTCCGCGAGAACGTCCTGTGGCGCGCTGACGACGTCACCGTGGCTCCCCTGGCCCAGATCGCCGGTCTGCGCGAGGCCGGGCTCTCCACGATCGGTGACCTTCGCTCGGCGCCGGAGGTCGCGGCCACCGG
>JALAHE010000373.1 GCA_022712075.1 Galactobacter sp. | reverse complement strand
GGCCTGCGGGGCACCGCCTCCAAGGTCGGCGACACCGTGGTCTACACCTTCGACGTGCAGAACACGGGCGGGCTCACGCTCACGGGCGTCACGCTGAACGACCCCAAGGTCTCCAAGACCCCCGTGGCCGTCACGCCGTCCACGCTCAAGCCGGGCGCGCACGGCACGGCCGAGGTGGTGTACACGCTGACGCAGGCCGACGTCGACGCCGGTGGCTTCGACAACAAGGCGACGGCCTCGGGTGAGGACCCGGACGGCGAGCCCGTGAAGTCCCCGGACTCCAACGTGGTGACCCTTGATGTGGTGCGCTCGCCGAGCCTCAGCGTGGACAAGAAGGCGCTGCTGCAGCCGGGTCAGGTGCTCACGAAGGCCGGGGACAAGCTCGAGTACGAGCTCTCCGTGACCAACACGGGCAACGTGACGCTCGAGGGCGCCACGGTGACCGACAAGAAGCTGGGCCAGGAGAACGTGGCGGTCTCGCCGTCCACGCTGAAGCCCGGCGAGACGGGCAAGGTGGTCTTCAGCTACACGCTGACCCAGGACGACGTCGACGCGCAGCGCGTGATCAACGTGGCCACGGGTGCCGCGCACCCGTCCTACGACCCGGACAAGACGGTGGAGCCGGCCGAGCCGGTCACGGTTCGGACGCCGATCGATTCGACGGCCTCGCTGCTCATGACCAAGACGGTCACCCCGCCGGCCGAGGGCACCATCAGCGCCGCGGGCGACGAGGTGGAGTACACCTTCGAGCTCACCAACACCGGTACGCGCACCCTCACGGGCGCGAGCCTGAACGATCCGCTGCTGGGCGGCGACGTGGAGCTCGAGGACACCGTCCTGGGGCCGAACGAGTCGACCACGGTGAAGGTGAAGTACAAGCTCACGCAGGCGGACGTTGACCGCGGCATTGTGAACAACACCGCCTCCGCGACGGCCACGCCCAAGGGCGACTCGGCCGCGCTGCCCTCCGTGAAGGATTCGGCCAAGCTGGGCGTGAACGGCAAGGTCGCGATGGACCTCGAGAAGAAGCCCATCAGCACCGAGGTTCCGACCAAGGCCGGCGACGTGATCCGTTACAAGATCACCGCCAAGAACACCGGCACGCTCACGCTGAGCAACGTGGTGGTGAAGGATCCGGGCTCCGATGAGAAGGCGGCAACCATCCCGGGTGAGCTGGCGCCGAACGCGTCCGCCGAGGTCGAGTTCACGCACACGGTCACCCAGGCGGACGTCAACGCCGGCAGCTTCACGAACACGGCCACCGTGTCCGGCACCGGGCCCACCCAGGAGGGCCAGGACCCGCAGACCGTGACGGATCACCCGTCCAACACGGTCACGACGCCCATCGCCGGACGCTCCGCGCTGCTCGTGGAGAAGACCCAGGACGAGGACGTCACGCTGCGCCAGGCCGGCGACAAGCTGAGCTACACGGTGAAGGTGACCAACGTGGGCACCACCACGGTGTACGATCCGGAGATCACCGATCCGCTGGCGCCGTCCAACCCGATCAAGCTGGGCAAGACCACGCTGGATCCGAAGGAGTCGGACAGCTACACCTTCGAGTACACGCTGACGCAGGCGGACGTTGACCGCGGTTCGGTCTCCAACACCGCCACGGCCACGGCGACCCCGCCGTCCGGCTACCCGGCGATCACTCCCACGCCGTCCAACACGGTCACGAAGCAGATCGACGGCGAGCCCGGCTTCGAGGTGGAGAAGTCCTCCACCCACGGCGAGCTCACCAAGGCCGGTGACACCGTGGTCTACACGATCACGGTGCGCAACACGGGCACCACCACGGTGTTCGACCCGCGCTTCGATGACGCCAAGCTGGGGCTCGAGAACGCCTCGTTCGGCGTGGACGAGCTGGCGCCCGGCGCCTTCGCGGCGAAGGACGTCGAGTACACCCTCACGCAGGCGGACGTCGACGCAGGCTCGGTGGCGAACACCGCCGTGGCCCGCGTGGTGCCGCCCGTGAACTACCCGGCCCTGCCCTCCGTCACCTCCAACGAGGTGATCGACCCCATCGCGGCGGTCAACGCCTTCTCCGTGAGTAAGGCCGCCAAGCCGCTCACCGAGGGTGCCCCGAGCAAGGCCGGAGACACGATCGAGTACACGCTCACCGTGAAGAACGAGGGGACGACCACGCTGCACGGCGCGAGCGTCAGCGATGCGAAGCTCGGTGTGAAGGATGCGCCGGTCAAGCCCGCCACCCTGGCCCCTGGCCAGAGCGGCAGCGCGAGCTTCACGTACACGCTCACGCAGGACGACGTGAATTCCCGTTCAGTGGTGAACACGGCCTCTGGCATCGCCACGCCGCCGCCGGCCTTCGAGCCCCTGGATCCCCAGGACTCCGAGACGGTGACCACGCCGGTCACCCCGGTCGATTCGCTGCTCGTGGAGAAGGGCTTCAAGCCCCTGCCCGACGGCGCGACGGCCAAGGCAGGCGACGAGGTCACCTTCTGGGTGAAGGTCACGAACAATGGCACCTCGACGCTCAACGGCGTCTCCGTGAAGGACCCGCTCGTGGGTGAGGAGTCCAAGCCGGCCGGCAAGGGCGGAACCCTCGAGCCGGGCGAGAGCGACACGGTGGAGTTCGTCTACACCCTGACGCAGGCGGACGTGGACAAGGGCCTGGTCGAGAACACGGCCACGGCCACGTACACGCCGGCTGGCACCGACACCCCCGTCGAGCGCGACTCAAACCCGGTCACGGTGGGGCTCAACGGCTCCGCCGCGCTGTCCACGTTTAAGCAGCGCGTGGGGGAGGGCTTCCCGACCCAGGCCGGCGACGTCATCGCCTACGACATCACGGTGAGCAACACGGGCACCAAGACCGTGAGCGATGTGGAGGTCTCCGACCCGGGCTCGGACGAGAAGTCGGTGCGGGTGGAGGGTTCCCTCAAGCCGGGCGAGAGCGCCACGGTGCGGGTGCACCACACCCTGACCCAGGCGGAGGTGGACTCCGGGGCCTTCGAGAACACGGCCTCGGCCACGGGCCAGCCCCCGGCCGGCCCGGGTGGCGAGACTCCCCCGCGCCTGGACCCCGCGCCGTCGAACACCGTGACGACGCCCGTGCTCAGCACGAGCGCCTACACCGTGGTGAAGTCGGCCTCCTCCGGCACGCTGACGGCGGCTGGTCAGGAGATCTCCTTCAGCATCGTGGTGACCAACACGGGCACCACCACGCTGCACGGCGTCACGGTGAGCGACCCCATGAACGGACCCGAGCCGGTCACGGCCGGTTCCGGCACGCTCGCCCCGGGCGAGAGCGCCACGGTCGAGTTCACGCACCAGGTGACGCAGGCCGAGGTGGACGCCGGCGAGGTCGTCAACACCGCCACCGGCGCCGCCCGCGGCCCCGGCGGTGACGACGAGCTGCCGCCGGTCACGTCCAACACGACCCGCACTCCGGTGAAGGCCGGCGCGGCGCTCAAGGTCGAGAAGAGCGCTGTGGTGCACGGCGCCGGCACGGCCGAGCAGAGCGTCGAGTACACCGTGAAGGTCATTAACACGGGCGCCACGACGCTGAGCTCGGTCACCGTGACCGATCCCCTCGTGGGCGCGCAGAAGGCTGCAGTGACCCCGGATCGCCTGGCGCCCGGGGAGAGCGGTTCGGTCACCTTCACCTACGCGGTGACGAAGGCCGACCTCGCGCGCGGCAGCCTGACCAACACGGCGACGGCCTCCGCGGTGGGCCCGAACGGCGTGGCCCTCGGCGGGGTGGCCTCCAACAAGGTGGTCACGAAGCTGAAGGCGCCGCCGGTGGTTCCGCCCGTGGTGCCGCCGGTCGACCCGCCGGTCGATCCGCCGGTCACCATCCCCGAAACGGGCGCCAGGGTGCTCGGCCTACTCGGCCTTGCGCTCGTGCTGCTCTTGGGTGGAGCCGCGCTGGTGATGCGCCGCCGCCGCGCCGGGGCTTAAGGCCCCGGCCGCGGGCCCCGCGGGCCCGCGAGGCAACAACACGACGTCGCCGGCCCCGAGTTTCGGGGGCGGCGGCGTCGTTGTGGGCGGG
>JALAHE010000372.1 GCA_022712075.1 Galactobacter sp. | reverse complement strand
GTACGGCGTGAGCCTCGTGAGCCATCGGCCGGCGGGGATCCAGGGGACGGTCGCCGGCATCAGCGGCGTCGGCGCGCTGGGGCAGAATCCGCTGGGTGCGCTGGTGCAGGCGTATCCGGGGGAGTTCGTTGACTCGACCATGTGGGCGCTCGGCACCGCGGTGCCGCCGCCGCCGATCCTGACCGAGCCAGCACAGGTCGAGGACGCCTCCTCGCCCGCAGACCTTAAGGGGCTGCTCGAGCTGCAGGACCAGGCGGCTCGTGGGCCGGGGGCCCTCCTCGTGACGAGGGTGGACGGGCCGCACGGGCCCACCTGGGTGCTCACCGTCCCGAGCACCAACATGGAACGCGGCAGCGCGTGGGGGCTGCATCGGCTCCTCGATGCCATGCGGGGCAACACCGACACCGTGGCACCGGCGGCCCTCGCGGCCCTGCGCACGGCGGGGGCCAAGAAAGGCGATCCAGTCGTGCTCAACGGGCACAGTCAGGGCGGGCGCCATGTCCTCAACCTCGCCGGCTCGGCGCTCCTGCGCCAGCAGTACAGGCTGAAGGGGGCGTTCACCGCCGGGGCGCCCGCAGGGCGGCAGCTGGTGCCGGGCGACGTTCCCGTGCTCTCGCTCGAGGACGCTGACGACACCGTGCCGGGCATGGACGGGCGCGTGGAGGTGCCGGTGGGCAGGAACCGCGTGCTGGTGCGCTCAACGCAGGCGCCCACCCCGGACAACCACGGCGACCCGGGGTTCTTCGGCTACGAACACCGGATTGGGACCTACCAGGTCATCGCGGCCGAGGCGAAGGACAACCCGGAGGTCAGCTCCATGGTGGCCGCCTGGGGGCTCACGGGGACCGCCACGACCTACCGGGTGTCAACGACACCCGACGTCCCCCGGCGCAGCGCCGCGCGGACGAGGGGTGCCGGCATGAAGGCGGCGCAGGAGTCCCAACGGGAGAAGTACGGCAAGTGAGGCCGCGGGCTGGCCGTACGCCAGGCCAGTCGGCTCAGCGGCGGACGAGCACGCGGTTCAGGATCGCGGAGACGATCGAGATGATGATCGAGCCCAGGATGGCGTCCCAGAAGAAGGCGTCAACGTGGAAGTCGACCGGGAAGAGATTCGCGATCGCGGAGGTCAGCATGAGCAATCCAGCGTTGACCACGAGGGCAAAGAGTCCAAGGGTCAGGCACGTGATGGGCATGGCGAGCAGGTGGAGGATCCAGCGCAGCAGCACGTTGACGGTGCCGAAGACCAGGCCAACGAAGAGGTAGGTCACGATCTCGGCGGCGGTGTTCCACGCGGGCTCCACGGCGTCGCGCGGGCCGATCGTGATGCCGGGCAGCAGCCAGGCTGCCACCCAGAGGGCTGCGGCGTTGATGATGATGCGCAGAAGGACGTTCACCGGGGGTCTCCATCCGTGTGTTCCGGCTCACTTTGTTCGCGAGCGGTGGGGGTTCTCGACGGTTTGTCCATGATGTCATGCGCTGGCGACCCTCGCCCTGGCGCCGAACGGGCGCGGCGATAAGGTGAATCCATGTCTGAGCCGCACGCCGTTTTCCCCGAACCCCGCCCCGTGGTGGGCCGCCTGCCCAAGTACGCCGCCGGCAAGCCGCCGGCAGCGGTGCCGGGACTGACCCCCTACAAGCTCTCCTCCAACGAGAACCCGCTTGAGCCGCTGCCCCAGGTGCTGCAGGCCGTGCGCGAGTTCGAGGACATCAACCGCTACCCGGACCCGCTCAGCTCGCGCCTGCGCGCCGCCCTGGCCGAGCAGCTGGACGTGCCGGCCGACGACATCGTGACGGGCGGCGGCTCGCTCGGCGCCCTCATTCAGGTGCTCTCCGCCTACGCGGGCACCAACGACGACGGCGTGCCGGACGAGGTGGTCTACCCGTGGCGCTCCTTCGAGGCCTACCCGATCGTGGTGGATCAGGCCGGTGCCCGCTCGGTGCAGGTGCCGCTGACCTTCGATGGCCGCCACGATCTGGAGGCCATGGCCGCCGCCGTGTCGCAGAACACCTCGATCGTGATTCTTTGCACCCCCAACAATCCGACCGGGCCCGTGCTGCGCACCGCCGAGGTCGAGGCCTTCATCCAGAAGGTGCCGCAGGACGTCCTGATCGTCATCGACGAGGCCTACCTGGAGTTCGTGCGCGTGGAGGATGCGGTGGACGGCATCGCGATGTACCGCAAGTACCCCAACGTCCTGGCACTGCGCACCTTCTCCAAGGCGCACGGCCTGGCCAACCTGCGCGTTGGCTACACCGTGGCCCGGCCCGAGATCACGCAGCACCTGCGCGCCACGGCCGTGCCGTTCGCCGTCTCCACCGTGGCCGAGCTCGCCGCCGTTGCTTCGGTTCAGCACCAGGCCGAGGTGGAGATCCGCGTGAAGGACCTCGTGGCCGAGCGCGAGCGCATCGTCGCCGCGCTGTCGGAGCAGGGCTGGACGCTGCCCGAGTCGCAGGGCAACTTCGTGTGGCTGGCGCTGGGCGAGCGTTCGGGCGAGTTCGCCGCAGCGGCCGAGGCCCGCGCCATCACGGTGCGCGCCTTTGCAGGCGAGGGCGTGCGCGTGAGCGTGGGCGAGACCGAGGGCAACGACCGCTTCATCGAGCTGGCCGGCGAGTGGATTCGCTCTTAATGCCGTGAAGGGCATATCTAGGAAGTCCTAGCTTTTCGCCCAGCAGCCCGGAATCGCGCCACGACGGCGCGGCTCCGGGCTGTTCGTTTCTGCTGGATTCCGTGGGTAGTCTGGCGAGGTCAGGCCCCGCCGAGCCCAATATAACCAACAGGGAATATAGGCGAGGGGCGCGGAACGTCAGCAGGAGAGTCGTGGACACCGAGCTCACGGGAACCGACACCCAGGCACCCTTCATTCAGCTGCTCAGCCCGGACGGCACGCGGCGGCAGGATCCGGCCTGGGAGCGCTACACGCGCGACGTCGACCTGGCGACCCTGCGCGGCTTCTACCGCGACATGGCTGCCACCCGCCGCCTGGACGACGAGGGCACGGCGCTGCAGCGCCAGGGCCAGCTCGTCCTGTGGGTTCCGCTCAAGGGCCAGGAGGCCGCGCAGATCGGCTCCGGTCGCGCCACGCTGCCGCAGGACTACCTCTTCCCGACCTACCGAGAGCACGGCGTGGCCATCACGCGCGGCGTGCAGATCGCCGAGATGCTTCGCGTCTTCCGCGGCATCAGCCACGGCGGCTGGGATCCCACGAGCACCGGCTTCCACAACTACACGACGGCCCTCGCGGCCCAGACGCTGCACGCGGTGGGCTACGCCATGGGCGTGCAGCGCGACCAGAAGGGCTGGGACCAGGAACGCCTGGCCGCGGACGGTGGCGCCGTGGTGGCCTACTTCGGTGACGGCGCCTCCTCGGAGGGCGATGTTCACGAGTCGATGGTGTTCGCCGCCTCGACCCAGGCGCCCGTCGTCTTCTTCTGCCAGAACAACCAGTGGGCCATCTCCGTGCCCTTCGAGGTGCAGTCCCGCGTGCCGCTCGTGAACCGCGCCGCGGGCTACGGCTTCCCCGCCGTCCGCGTGGACGGCAACGACGTCCTGGCCGTGCACGCGGTGACCCGCTGGGCCCTCGAGTGCGCCCGCACGGGCCAGGGCCCGGTCCTGATCGAGGCCGTGACCTACCGCCGCGGCGCCCACACCACGGCCGATGACCCCACCAAGTACCGCACCCGCAACGAGGAGGAGGACTGGGACGAGCGCGACCCCATGCTCCGCCTCGAGCGCCACCTGCGCGCCGCCGGCACGGGGGACGACTTCTTCGCCGCGGTGAAGGAGGAGACGGACGCGATGGCCGCCGAGCTGCGCGCCACGGCCATGGCCTTCCCGACCCCGGCGCTGGAGGAGTCCTTCGCCAACGTCTACGCCGCCCCGCACTCGCTCGTCGAGGAGGAGCTCGCGTTCTACCGCGAGTACCAGGCCGGCTTTGCCGACGCCGCCCCCACCGCCGGCACCACCGAGCAGGAGGACGCCAAGTGAGCGTGACCCGCATGACCATGGCCAAGGCCATCACCGCAGGCCTGCGCCGCGTGCTGGCCGAGGACCCCAAGACCCTCCTCATGGGCGAGGACATCGGCAAGCTCGGTGGCGTCTACCGCATTACCGAGGGCCTACAGGCCGAGTTCGGCGAGGACCGCGTCATGGACTCGCCCCTGGCCGAGTCCGGCATCATCGGCACGAGCATCGGCCTGGCCCTGCGCGGCTACCGCCCCATCGCCGAGATCCAGTTCGACGGCTTCGTCTTTCCGGCCTTCAACCAGATCACCACGCAGCTGGCCAAGCTGCACATGCGCTCTGAAGGGCGCCTGACCGTCCCCGTGACGATCCGCATCCCCTTCGGCGGCGGCATTGGTTCGGTGGAGCACCACTCCGAGTCGCCCGAGGCCCTCTTCGCCCACACGGCCGGCCTGCGCCTCATGACGCCGTCCACGCCGCACGACGCCTACTGGATGATCCAGGAGGCCGTCGCCTCGCCGGATCCGGTGATCTTCTTCGAGCCCAAGCGCCGCTACTGGCTCAAGGGCGACGTGGACACGGAGCACCGCGCTGCCCCGGCCGCCGCTGCGCAGGTGGTCCGCCAGGGTGCTGACGCCACGGTCGTGGCCTGGGGGCCGCTGGTCCCCGTGGCCCTCGCGGCGGCCCAGGCGGCGCAGGAGGACGGGCGCGACGTCGAGGTCATCGACCTGCGCTCCCTGAGCCCCATCGACTTCGACACCGTGACGGCCTCGACGAAGAAGACCGGCCGCCTCGTCATCGCGCACGAGGCCCCGACCTTCGGCGGCCTCGGCGGCGAGATCGCCGCCCGCGTCACTGAACGCGCGTTCTACGAGCTGCAGGCACCCGTGCTGCGCGTGGGCGGCTTCCACATGCCGTACCCGCCGTCCAAGGTCGAGGCGAACTACCTCCCGGACATCGACCGCCTCCTCGAGGCGCTCGATCGTTCCTTCGCCCACTGACGCCGCACCAGCAGCACCCCTCAAGCACCCACCACCGGCGCTGCGCCGGAGAAGAGGAGCCACGCATCGTGAGCACCTTCAACCTGCCGGACGTCGGCGAGGGCCTCACCGAGGCCGACATCGTCGAGTGGAAGGTCGCCGTGGGCGACACCGTCGCGGTGAACCAGGTCCTCGTGGAGATCGAGACGGCCAAGTCGCTCGTGGAGCTCCCCAGCCCCTTCGCCGGCGTGGTCACGCGCCTGCACGCCGAGGAGGGGCAGACCCTTCCGGTCGACGAGCCGCTCATCGACATCGCCCAGGAGGGCGAGGCGGCACCGGCCGCCCCGGCGGCCGCTTCAACGCCCGACGACGCGTCGCCGGGTCCGCTTGTCGGGTCCGGCCCCGTGGCCGACGCCGTGAAGCGTCGCCCGCGCGTGCGCTCCGCGGCCGCCGCTGCGCAGGTGGTCCGCCAGGGTGCTGCCG
>JALAHE010000371.1 GCA_022712075.1 Galactobacter sp. | reverse complement strand
CGCCCTCGCCGCGCCGGTCGGTCTCCGTGTAGCCGCGCCGCGGGTAGTAGGCAACGTTCTCGACCATGGCCTGGTTCGTGTAGAGCCGCACCTCCGGCAGGCCCAGCCCGCGGGCACGCTCCTCGGCCAACGACAGGAGGCGAGCGCCCAGGCCGCTCCCGCGCTCGGCGGCGTCCACGGCCACGGTGTCGACGAGGACGTGATCGACCTCGAGCTCGAGGTAGAGCACACCCGCGAGCGCGTCGCCGCGCACCGCCAGCGTCACCTCGGCCCGGGGAGCCTCCCCGCCCAGGATCGCCTCCCAGTCCAAGAGCATGGGCGCCGGTTCACGCCCGATGCGCTCGACGTAGTGCGCGAACGCCGCCCTCACGAGTGCGCGGATGGCCGCGGCGTCGCCCGGCTCGGCCGGGCGCAGCAGCACGACGGCGCGTGGCTGGTTTTCGCTCATGCGAGCACCTCCCGCGCGCCGGAGACCGCGGCGAACTCGAGCCGGGGGAGCGTCTTGCGCAGGAGCCGCTCCCAGCGCCGCACGCCTCCGTCCTCCGCCGCCCGGCGCAGCCGGAAGAGCGCGTGATGACCCACCCAGAGGGCCGCGCGCGCCGCGTAACGGGCGTCCGGCGAGGCCGGCCCCACGATCTGCACCCCGTGCCACAGCGCGAGGTGCGAGAGGTTGATCGCCGGGTCCCACTCCGATGCGTGGTCCCAGTCGATCACGCCGATCAGCTCGGTGTGGCGCCAACGCATGTTGTGGCCGGCGAGGTCGCCGTGGACCAGTCCCGCGGCCTCGCCCTCGATCGCCGCGAGCCCGTCCCAGATCGCCTCGGCGGTGCCGCGCGCCTCGGGTGGCAGCACGCCGAGCACCGTCTCGCGTCCGGCCTCGTCCCAGCGCGCGGTGCTGACGTAGGGCCCCGTCGCGAAGGGCTCCCACGCGGCGGACGGCACGGCCGCGAGCGCCTCCACGACCGAGCGCAGCACCGCCGGATCGCCCTCGTGCGGCGCGTGGGCCCCGCCAATCACGAAGCGCTGCAGGACAGCACCGGGCGCGGCCTCGTGGTCCAGGATCACCTCGCTCAGCGGCTCGGGGCTGGCCCACGACAGGTGCGGCGCGACGGCGCGCAGAAAACCCACGCGCCGCTCCAACTCGGCGGCCACCTCGGGTCGACGCGCGAGCCGCAGCACCGCGGCGGGCGCCGCACCGGGCCGAGCCCCCGGAACCAGGACGAGGTGGTCGTCACCGCCCTCCTCGACGAAGCCCTCGGCCCATGCGAGGGCGGGGTCGAGGCGGCGGGCGAGGTCGAGTTCGGAGCTCAGGGGTGCGCGGGTCACAGCCTGAGCCTAGCGAGGCGTGGGTAGGCTCGCCCCGTGAGTCAGCCTTCAACCCCAGCATCGCCGCAGTCGGATCCCCGGACGGGCCCCCCAGCGGCGTCCCTGCCCGGACTGCTCCCCGGGGCCGGCGCCCCCATGACGCGGCGCTTCATCGGCTGGGAGATCGTCATCGTCCTGGCCCTCTCGCTGGGGCGCTCGGGCGTGAACGCGCTCATCAACTTGATCGACCTCGCCACGCGCGCCCCCATCTCCCAGGGCCAGGCGAGCCTCAACGGTTCGGCCAGCCCGCGCCCGTGGATCGACCTTGCCTACCAGCTCTCGGGACTGGTCTTCTCGCTCGCGCCCGTGGCCCTCGCGCTCTGGCTCCTGTGGCGCTGGCCCGGCGGGAATCCGTTCCGGCGCCTGGGCCTTGACCTGAAACACCCGTGGCGCGACGCCTGGCAGGGCGCTGCCCTCTTCCTCGCGATCGGCGCCGGCACGCTGGGCGTCTACGCGGCGGGCCGGGCGCTCGGCATCACCACGTCCATCTCCACGAGCGGCCTCGGCGAGTACTGGTGGACCGTCCCGATCCTGCTCCTCGCGGCCCTACGCAACGGTCTGCTCGAGGAGGTCATCGTCATCGGCTACCTCTTCGAGCGCCTCAAGACGCTCGGTTGGAACACGTGGGCCATCCTGCTCAGCGCCGCCGTGCTGCGCGGTTCCTATCACCTCTACCAGGGCATCGGGCCGTTCATCGGCAACGCCCTCATGGGCCTGATCTTCGGCTGGTTCTACGTGAAGACCAAGCGCGTGGCACCGCTCGTGATTGCCCACTTCTTGCTCGACGCCGTGGGCTTCGTGGGGTACCCGCTGCTCGCCTCCGCCTTCGGCTACGGCAGCTGAGCCGGGTCCCCAAGGAACGACGCGGCTCAGTTTCGCGAGTGCGGTGTGTTGCCAGTGAACTTTCGCGAGTGCGTTGTGTCGCCCTGGGGCCCCGAAACGCGACACAAGGCACTCGCGAGAGGACGGGTTCGGCACATGGCACTCGCGAACGTGGGGACGCGCAGGGGCGTTGTGGGGTACCCGCTGCTCGCCTCCGCCTTCGGCTACGGCAGTTGAGGTAACGCCCAAAGCACGACGCCGCCCGCTTGCCTTTTCAGCGAAAAGGCAAGCGGGCGGCGTCGAGCGTTAGGGAACCGCGTAAGCCCTAGAGGGTCACGGAACCCTTGGGCGTCTCGAAGGTCACCGACATGAGACCCGGCGTCCCGGAGGGTGCCGAGTACTGCACGTTGAGGCCGGCGGCGGGGGAGACGGCGGGGTCGCCGAGCCACTCGAGCACGCGGGTGCGGTTGCCGGCCAGGGCCAGGCCCGTGATCTCGCCCTGCTGGCCCTCGATGGCCTGCGAGGGGTGAAGATCGGCGGTCTCCTCGTCCCAGCGGATGATGTAGGGCAGCTGCGGGTCGGCGATGAGGCCCTTGATGCCGATCTGACGCCAGGTCAGCTCGCGGCCGTCGGGGAAGCGGCGGTTGCCGGGGACCGATTCGCGGCCCAGGCGCTCCTCGAAGGGCTCGAGGTTCTCCACCGAGACGACCCAGCCCATCCAGCCGCCGCCCTCCTCGGAGCGGGCGCGCACGGCCTGGCCGAAGGGCGCCTTGAGGCTCGCCGGGTGCTCGAGCACCTCGACGACCTCCAGGTACTGGTGGTTCTTCAACGGGAAGATGACGTTGCGGGTGCCGAAGCGCGGGTGGACGCCGCCCTTGACGAACTCAAGTCCCAGCGTGTCTGCGATGCGCTCGGACGTGGCAACGAGGCCCTCGGGGCCGCAGGCGTAAGAGACATGGTCGAGTTTCATGGCCACAGACTTCCACCCTGTGACGACGATCTCTACTTAGGGTGACCTAACCTCCGCATTCCCCCGGAATGGCGGGGAACTTTGGGTGACCGCAACGTGACCGATCGGTAGGTTTCACCGCGTGACGCACGCGGGCTTGCCAAGCGCGCTCCGTTCCAGGCACAGTGTCGGGTAGGTCATGAGTGCCAGCAGATAGCCCCGGCTTGCTGGCCGGCAACCCTCCCACCGCGGCGGGGTGCCCCGGGTGAAGACCTGGTCGAGCGCAATCCGCGCCTCGGCAAGCGCGGGCGCACCTGGCGTCCTTGAGGCGTACGTGCGCACTCAA
Organism: Galactobacter sp.; assembly: GCA_022712075.1. GTDB lineage: Bacteria > Actinomycetota > Actinomycetes > Actinomycetales > Micrococcaceae > Galactobacter. The sequence goes on along the minus strand of JALAHE010000371.1, from coordinate 5,620 downwards.
GGGACGGCGGGCGCCCCACCCAAAAGGAAAGTGGGACGCCATGAGCTCCTGGAACTTTGAGACCCGCCAGATCCACGCAGGCCAGCAGCCGGACCCGACCACCGGCGCCCGGGCCCTGCCGATCTACCAGACCACGTCCTTCGTCTTCCCCGACGCCGACGTGGCTGCCAACCGCTTTGCGCTGGCAGACCTCGGCCCCATCTACACCCGCATCGGCAACCCGACCACGGACGTGGTGGAGCAGCGCATCGCCGACCTCGAGGGCGGCGTGGGCGCGCTGCTGCTCTCCTCGGGCCAGGCCGCCACGACCTTCGCCCTCCTCAACGTTGCCGAGGCCGGCGACCACATCGTCGCGAGCCCCTCGCTCTACGGCGGCACGCAGAACCTGCTCAAGCACACGCTGAAAAAGGTCGGCATCGAGGTCACCTTCGTGGAGAACCCGGACGATCTCGAGGCCTGGCGCGCCGCGGCCAAGGAGAACACCAAGGCGTTCTTCGGCGAGACGGTCTCCAACCCGCGCCAGGACGTCCTGGACATCGAGGGCGTGGCCTCCGTGGCCCACGAGGTCGGCGTGCCGCTCATCGTGGACAACACCCTGGCCACCCCGTACCTCATCCGCCCGCTCGAGTGGGGCGCCGACGTGGTGGTGCACTCCGCCACCAAGTACCTCGGCGGCCACGGCACGGCGATCGCCGGCGTGATCGTGGACGGCGGCACCTTCGACTACGCCCAGAACCCCGAGCGCTTCCCGGGCTTCAACACCCCGGACGAGTCCTACAACGGCCTCGTGTTTGCCCGTGATCTTGGCGTCGGCTCGGCGCTTGGCGCCAACCTCGCCTACATCCTGAAGGCCCGCGTGCAGCTGCTGCGCGACCTCGGCTCCTCCGTGGCGCCGTTCAACGCCTTCCTCATCGCCCAGGGCCTCGAGACCCTCTCGCTGCGCGTGGAGCGTCACGTCTCCAACGCCGAGTCGGTCGCGGCGTTCCTTGAGGCGCGCGACGACGTCGCCTCGGTCGCCTACGCGGGCCTCGAGTCCTCCCCGTGGTTCCAGCGCGGCCGCAAGTACGGCCCCAAGGGCGTCGGCGCCATCGTTGCCTTCACCCTGGACGGCGGTGCCGAGGCGGCCCGCGCCTTCGTTGACGCCCTCGAGCTGCACTCGCTCGTTGCCAACCTCGGCGACGTGCGTTCCCTCGTGATCCACCCCTGGTCCACGACCCACGCGCAGCTCTCCGACGCTGAGAAGTATGCGGCCGGTGTTGAGCCGGGCCTCGTGCGCCTCTCCGTTGGCCTCGAGCACATCGACGACATCGTTGCCGATCTGCAGCGCGGCTTCGACGCCTTCGCCGCGGTGTCGGCCGGCGCCGTCGTGACCGAGGCGGCGGAGGCCGCGGTGGCGGACACCGCCCCGGCCAACGCCTGAGGCTCGACCCAGCGAAGCACGGGCGCCGCGGCGCCAACCAGCAGGACCCAAGGAGTACACACGTGAGCATCGACGCCGAGCCGTTCGCGGCAGGCACCTTCCAGGCTTCGAGCCCGGCGGACGGGACGCCCCGCACGCTGAGCCTCGGCGCGCTGGAGCTCGAGACGGGGGGCCGCTTGCCCCAGGTCCAGCTCGCCTTCCAAACCTGGGGGCGGCTCGATGCTCAGGGTTCAAACGCGGTGCTCGTGCTGCACGCCCTGACGGGGGACGCCCACGTGGCGGACGGCCCCGAGGACAGCGACGGCTGGTGGCGTGACCTGGTCGGGCCCGGCCGGGTCATCGACACCGATCGTTTCTTCGTGGTGGCGCCGGCGGCGCTGGGCGGGTGCGCAGGCACCACCGGCCCGGCGTCCCCGGCGCCCGACGGGCGCCCCTGGGGCTCCCGCTTCCCGTTCGTCACGCTGCGCGACATGGCCTCGGCCGAGCACGCCCTCCTGGGCCACCTCGGCGTCGAGGCCTGGCACACCGTGATCGGCGGCTCCATGGGCGGCGCCCGCGCGCTCGAATGGGCCGCGAGCTACCCCGAGCACGTCCGCCGCTGCGCCGTGCTTGCCTCCTGCGCTGCCTCCACGGCCGAGCAGATTGCCCTGTCTCAGATCCAGGTGGAGGCGATCCGCCTCGACCCGGCCTTCGACGGCGGCGACTACTACGAGCGCGAAGACGGCGGCCCGGTGCGCGGCCTGGGCCTGGCCCGGCGCCTGGCCCACCTCTCCTACCGCTCCGAGGCGGAGCTGGGCCAGCGCTTCGGGCGCGAGGCCCAGGGCGAGGAGACCCCGCTCGGTTCGGCGGATCGCGAGCGCCGCGGCCGCTACGCCGTGGAGTCCTACCTCGACCACCAGGCCACCAAGCTCGTGGGGCGCTTCGACGCCAACGCCTACCTCTCCATCACCGAGGCCCTCATGAGCCACGACGTGGGGCGCGGGCGCGGGGGAGTGCGGGCGGCCCTCGCCGGCCTCGAGGGCATCGAGTTCCTCATCGCCGCCGTGGATTCCGACCGGCTCTACCTGCCGGAGCAGTCCGAGGAGATCGTCGCCGCGCTACCGGGCGAGGTGAGCGTCGATTACATCCGCTCGCCCATCGGGCACGACGGCTTCCTCACCTCGGCCGCCACGCAGCTGGAGCCTCCGCTGCGCCGCCTGCTCGGCTGAGGGCCTCTTTCGCACAGTACGACGACGCGGCGGTGGCCTGGGAATCCCAGGTCACCGCCGCGTCGTCGTGCCGTGTTGCCCCTATGGCTGGGCGAGCGCCGCGCGCCGGGCCTCGGCGCGCTCCTCCTCAGTGATGAGGCCCTGCTGGTACGCGTCCTCGATCTCGGCGAGCCTGACCGCCAGGCTCGGCCCCTGGTCGAGGGGCTCGAGCTCCTGCTGCTCGCGGGCCTTGCGCTGGGAGAGCCGGATCACGAGGAACACGAAGCCGATGGCAAAGGCCAGGCCCAGCAGGAGCAGGACGCCGATCAGGACGAAGGGAAGGATCGAAGTGGTGTGCACGCCTCAGTCTTCCGTCAGGATGGCGTCGCGGGCGCGCTGGCGCTCCGAGCTCGTGATGGCGCCGTTGCGGTACATGTCCTCGATCTCCTGCAGGCGCTCCGTCTTGGTGCCGGCGTGCTGGGCCGGCTGGCCCGCCTGACCCGGCTGGGCGGCGCCCGGGGGCGGCGCGAGCAACGCCGAGTTGTAGGCGCGGCCGGCCAGCTCGGTCTCCACCGCGAACGGATCCATCCCGTGGCGCTTCGCCGCCCGGTAGTTGCGCACCCCCGCGAAGATCCCGAACCCGAGAATCACCACCAAGGCGATGCCGACCACGACAAATCCGATGTTGACGGTGTTGCTCACCTGGTCAAAATTCTTGTCGAACTCGCTCATGGGATCAGTGCCGTCCTCGAGCGTCCCGTCGATCACGATGTCTTCGGCGAGAAGCATCAGGCTAGAAAACATGGCCGCCTCTTGTGTGCATCAGGTGGGCCCGGCGGGCCCGCTCGAGCCAAGTGTTGCACCACGCAAATCGCCCCGGCGTCATCCGCGCGGACGATCGACGGTCACGATTCAGAATCGTCTGATGCCTGCCGGCCCTCGGTGTCCGGGGCTGGGCTGTTGGCCGCGCCGAACACCGGCTGAGGTCGCGGGCGCTTGGGGGTCACTCCGTCGCCGGAGGAGCGGTGGCGCAGACGGCGAACCACCCACGGGAGCAGGTGCTCGCGCGCCCACTCGAGGTCCTCGGCGCGGGCCTCGCGCCAGGGCTTGGCAGGCGCCGGGGCCGGGAGCTCGGGGTCGAGGTCGTGCTCAACGCCGAGCGCCGTGAGCACCATGGCCGCGATCGTGTGGTGGCCCAGCGGGGAGAAGTGCAGGCGGTCGGGCGCCCACATGGGCTTCTCGTGCAGCTCGCGCAGGGCCCACAGATCGGCGACGATCGCGTCGTGGCGCAGGGCGATGGTGTGGATGTTCTCGTTGTAGATGGCCACGCGGCCGCGCAGCGCGCCGAGCACCGGGGTGTCGCCGATGTCGGGGCCCGTGAACACCACCACGGTGGCGCCGTCCGCGGAGAGCCGTTCAACCATGGAGTCGAGCCGCTCCGCGATGCGGTCCGGGTTGCCGCCGCGGGTCACGTCGTTGCCGCCCGCGCAGATGGTGATGAGGTCGGGGCGCAGCGCCAGTGCGGCCTCGATCTGCTCGTCGTCGATCTGGGCGATGAGGCGCCCGCGGATCGCGAGGTTGGCGTAGGCGAGGTCGGGCACGCGCAGGGCGAGCTGCTCTGCCACGCGGTCGGCCCAGCCGCGGTTGCCGCCTGGCACCGCCTCGGAGGGATCGCCGATGCCCTCGGTGAAGGAGTCGCCGATCGCGACGTAGCGGTGCCACGGCAGGTCTTGCTGGGGCGCGGTCTGGGGTGCGTTGGGGGTCTCGCTCACGGTCACAGACGATGCCACCAACAAGGAACCCGCGCCAGCGGGTATCGGGTAATCGCGGCGAACGTCACGCGCGCCGGGCGTGCGAGAAGTCGGTCGCGAGCACCTCGGCATGGGGCAGTGCGTAGGAGCGGTGCCCGTCGCGCCCCTCGACGTCCTGGTTGTTGACGAGGGCATTGAGCACCGCCTCCTCGACCGACTCGACGGCGGCCGTGTAGAGCGGGTCAACCTGGCCCCAGGCCACAAACTCGAGGGAGTCGTGCGTCGCCGCTCCCGGCGCGCCCGGCATGACCGAGCGCAGCGAGCCGGGGTTCGCGGTGGAGAAGGCAAGGAAGATATCGCCGGAGAAGTGCCCGCCCGCGGTGCCGGTGTGGGCGAGGCCAAGCGAGGCGCGGCGGGCGAGGCCCGCGAGCTGCTGGGGGAGGAGTGGCGCGTCGGTGGCGAGCACCACGATCACCGAGCCGGCGCCCGGGGCGCTGCGCTGGGCGGCGCCGATCTCGGCGGCGAACCAGTCGGTGCGCTGGATGGGGCACGGTGCCTGGGAGCGGGCCCCGAGCGGCACGCCGAGCACCGTGAGCTCCTCGCGGTCGCCGAAGTTTGCCTGCACCAGGGCGGCCACCGTGTACTCGGCCTCGCCGATCGCGACGAGGCGCGACGACGTGCCCGTCCCGCCCTTGAAGCCGTAGCAGTTCATACCGGTGCCGCCGCCCACGCTGCCCTCCGGCACGGGGCCGGGCACCGCGGCGTCGAGCGCCTCGACGGCGTGTTCCGGCGTGACGCGCTCGGCGTTGATCTGGTTGAGGTAGCCGTCCCAGGTCTCGCCCACCACGGGCAGCATCCAGGCCGCGGAGGCCTCGGGATGGGTGCGGTGCATCCACCGATCGGCGCCGGCGTGGGCCGCCCCGACGGCGTGGGAGTTGCTCAGCAGGATCGGCGTGGAGAACTGGCCGGACTCCTCGATCCAGGTGCGCCCCGTCAGCTCGCCGTTGCCGTTGAGTGAGAAGGTCGCGGCGGCCACCGGGGTGCCGGCACCGGCCCTCCCGCGAGGAAGGATCGCGGTCACGCCGGTGCAGGCGGAGTGGTCTGCGGGGCGCAGGGTCACGAGACCCACCTCCACGCCGGCCACGTCGGTGATCGCGTTGAGCGGGCCCGGCGTGCCGGGCAGGGGGATCCCGAGCTCACGTGCGCGTGTGGTGAGGCGGGCGGGGGCGGCGGTGGAGGCGTCGTCGTGCATTGCAACATCG
>JALAHE010000370.1 GCA_022712075.1 Galactobacter sp. | reverse complement strand
CTGCTGACCCAGCCCCAGCTCGCCGCCCTCGAGGGCGGACTCATCGTCTCGGCCCAGGCCTACCCGGGCGAGGCCATGCGCGATCCGCGCACCATGGCCCAGGTCGCCGCCTCCTCCGTGGTGGGGGGCGCCGTCGCCGTGCGCGTGCAGGGACTCGCCGATGTGCAGTTCACGCGCAGCGCCGTGGAGGTGCCCGTGATCGGCCTGTTCAAGGACGGGCACGACGGCGTGTTCATCACGCCCACGCTGCACCACGCCCTCGCCGTGGCGCAGGCCGGCGCGCACATCGTGGCGCTGGACGGCACACGCCGCGAACGGCCGGACGGGCGCAGCCTGGCCGAGACCATCGCCGGCGTGCACGCGGGAAGCGGCGCTCTGGTCATGGCCGATTGCGGATCGCTCGACGACGCGCTCGCGGCCGCCGAGGCTGGCGCCGACCTCATCGGCACAACCCTGGCGGGTTACAGCGGCGAGCGTCCCAAGACGGACGGCCCCGACCTCGAGCTCATCGCCCAGATCGCGGCGGCGGGGCTCGAGCGCCCCCTCATCGCCGAGGGACGCATCCACACGCCGGCCCATGCCCGCGCCGCGCGCGAGGCGGGCGCGTTTGCCGTGGTGGTCGGCACGGCCATCACGCACCCGAGCACCATCGCGTCCTGGTTCGACGCCGAGCTGCGCCGATGAGCGCTAGCGTCGTGGCGACCACGGCCGCCGTCCTGGCCCGCCGCGGGGACCTCGGGTACCGGCAGTTCAGGATCCCGGCGCTGCAGCGCACGGACGCCGGGACCCTGCTCGCCGTCTCCGATGCCCGGCCGCTGCTCGATGATCTGCCCTCCCCCATCGACCTCGTGATCCGCCGCAGCGCGGACGAGGGCGCCACGTGGGAGCCCTGGGAGGTGCTGCGCACCGGAACGGGGCTCGAGGGCTTCGGCGACGCGTCCCTGCTGCAGGATCCGGGCACCGGAGCGGTGCTGTGCTGGCACGTGGCGACCACGCGGTGGGGCTTCTTCGAATCCGAGGCGGGTCTGGAGCGGACCCAACACTGCGATCTGAGCGTGTCCCTCGACGACGGGCGCACGTGGGAGCACCGGAGGCTCACGGCCCAGCTCAAGCGCCCGGGCATCCGTTCGCTCTTCCCCGCCTCGGGCTCGGGCCTGGCCCTGCGCAGCGGCCCGCACGCGGGGCGCCTGTTGCAGCCGTTTGTTGTTCTGACGGACCCGGCGGATGGTTCCCCCGGAGTCATCGCCTCGGCCGTGGCGGCCAGCGACGATCACGGCGCCACGTGGCGGCTGGGCGAGCCCTTCTCCCCCACCGTTGGCGGCGTGCACAGCAACGAACACTCGCTCGCCGAGCTGCCGGACGGCACGGTGGTCTCCTGCTCGCGCGCCACGCCCCGACGGCTGTGGGCGCGTTCCACGGACGGCGGCCGCACCTTCTCCCGGCCGGCGGCCGTTCCCGAGCTGCCGGATCCCTCCGACAACGGCTCGGTGCTCGGTCTCGGCGGCCTCGTGGTGGTCTCCCACAACCGGCATCCGTGGCTGCGCTGCGACACCGCACTCACCGTGGGCGTGGCCGGGGCCGACGGCACCGTGGCCTGGGGCGGCTCCGTGGCCCTGTGCCCAGGGGCCTCCGGCTACTCCACCCTCGTGGAGCTCCCCGGCGGCGACGTGGGCGCGCTCTTCGAGCGCGGGGCCTACGAGGAGCTCGCGTTCGTGCGGGTCCCCCGGGCCGAGCTCGAGGCCGCGGCCGCCCGTCCCGCCGGCTCGGAGCCTGGGGTCGACTCCGCGGCGGACGCCGTGCGCGGGCTCCCGGGCCTCGCCTCGGAGGCTTGGGCCGCCGAGGCGCGCGAGGAGACGCCCCACGGCGCCCTGCAGGTGCGGGTGGTGCCCCGCTCCATCACTCCAGCCCCGCCCGAGCGCTGGGAACTCAAGGACGAGCACCTCTTCCTCTCCGGCGAGGCCATCACGGCCCCGGCCAGCGAGGGCAAGGAGAAGGGCGCCACGGCCACGCAGATCGTCGCCACGCGCGAGGACCTCGCCGCCAACCTGGCCCCGGCCGGCGCCACCGCGCGCCCGGCGGACCTCATCACGCTCTCGGCGACGGCGCGCTGGGACGGAACGCACGACGTCGTGCTGTGCCCGCGGTGGATGGCCGACGGCCGCCCGGCCGGCGAGCCCCGAGCCGCCGCCCCGGGCGAGACCGTGGCGTGGCTGCACCTCTCCCGTGCCCTGGGCGCGGGAGAGTTGGGCCTGACCTGGGACGTCGCGCCCGCCTGAGCGCCGGCGCTGCCGTCACGCCCCAAAACGCAGGAAGGCCCCGCACCAAAGTGGTGCGGGGCCTTCCGTACAAGGGCTGAAGATCAGCGCTTGGAGTACTGCGGGGCCTTGCGGGCCTTCTTGAGACCAGCCTTCTTGCGCTCGATGACGCGGGCGTCACGAGTCAGGAAGCCGGCCTTCTTGAGGGCCGGGCGGTTGTTCTCGCGGTCGATCTCGTTCAGCGCGCGGGCGATGCCGAGGCGCAGGGCGCCGGCCTGGCCGGAGGGGCCACCGCCGTTGATGCGAGCGGTGACGTCGTACGCACCCTCGAGCTCCAGCAGCTTGAAGGGGTCGTTGACCTCCTGCTGGTGCAGCTTGTTCGGGAAGTACTCGGCCAGGGCGCGACCGTTGATGGTCCACTCACCCTTGCCCGGCACGAGGCGAACGCGAGCGATGGCCTCCTTGCGCCGGCCGGTGGCGTTGCCGCCGACGGTGAGGTTGCGCTCCACGGCGGGGGCACCGCCCTCAACCGAAGCGGACGACTCGGTGGTGTAGGACGAGGGGGCCTCGGCCTCCAGGAGCTCTTCGTTCTGAGCCATGATTTCTCCTTTAGAAGTTTCTACTCGTTGGCCCAGAATTACTGGGAGACCTGCGAGATCTCGTAGGTCTTCGGCTGCTGAGCGGCGTGCGGGTGCTCGGCACCGCGGAACACCTTGAGCTTGGTCAGCTGCTTAGCGGCGAGCGAATTCTTCGGGAGCATGCCCTTGACGGCCTTCTGCACGGCGAGAACGGGGTTCTTCTCGAGCAGCTCGGCGTAGTTCACGGAGCGCAGGCCACCCGGGAAGCCCGTGTGACGGTAGGCGCGCTTGTTCTCGAGCTTGGCGCCGGTGAGGGCAACCTTCTCGGCGTTGATGATGATGACAAAGTCGCCCATGTCCACGTGGGGGGCGAAAGTCGGCTTGTGCTTGCCACGCAGCAGGGTTGCGGTCTGGGTGGCGAGGCGACCGAGGACGACGTCGGTGGCGTCGATGACGTGCCACTGACGATCGGCGTCGTCGGCCTTCGGGGTGTACGTACGCACTGTATGTATGCCTTCGTTTACTTGACTGGTCAGACGTCCGGCACCGAGTTGGGCGTGAGAACCGCCCGGCGCGGGCGCCGTGGTGTTGGTGTGCACAGGAGGAGCGGTCCAGGTGAGGACTTTTCCGCTCAACAGCTGAGGCTCTCGCTCCGCTCGCAGACCAGTGGCCCTGCAACCGGGCCGTCACGCGAAGCGGGTGGTGTCGAAAGCACACGCGCACAACAACTATCAATGGTAGCCGAAGAACCCCGTGGGTTCCAAGGCGAAGAGACGCGGGCCATACCTCGCTCCCATTCGAGGTATGGCCCGCGCGTTTCTGGGGCGTGCCCGCCCCTTGAACGGGGCGGGTACGCGGGTGGGTGGCCTTGGCCGCCGCGCTGGTGCAGGATGG
>JALAHE010000369.1 GCA_022712075.1 Galactobacter sp. | reverse complement strand
GGGGCCCCCCCGCCGCGGGGCCACCCCGCGGCGCGGGGCCCCTCGCTCGTCACGTGGCCTCCGGCTCGTCCCAGCGCAGCAGGGAGGCGAGGTCGGCTTCCTCCACGTCGCGGCGGCGCCGCGCCGCGCCGCGCACCGAGCGCGCCTGGCCGTCGAGGTGCTCAGCGCCTCGCTCATGTGTCGCGGCGGCTGCGGGCGAGGGCGCAACTGACACCGATTGCCGCTGTGACGGCGGGAGGATGGTCGGGTACGCGCTCGCGTCCCGGAAGACGGAGTGAGTGAAACCGCGGCCGGCGCCAGAAGCCGGGGTCACGTCGTCGTGGTGCAACGCTTGGAGCTCTGGCTCCGCCTTGCGAGGCCCCGAGCGTCTTGCCAGGAGCAGATAGACGGTGGCAGCGAGCAACACGCCGCCGAGGATGACCATCCACCAAGGGAAGCCCACGGCGGTCTCCACTACATATGCTGCCGGCGGCGCAGGCGTCACGCGCTCGGCCGTCACGAGGATGCGATGCGAGTTCACTCCGATCGGCGTGCACGTGATGAGCGTGATGAGGTCCTTGCCGAGCACCGGGCGCAGCGAATCCGTCTGCGTGGGCAGCTTGACCTCGTTTGTCGTGACGCGGTAAGCGAGGGTGCGGCCGAGAACGTCCACGTAGATCATGTCTCCGGGCTTGACCTGGTCAAGATCAGTGAACATCGTGGACTCAGGCAGACCCCGGTGCCCCGTCAGCACCGAGTGCGTGCCGTGCCCGCCCACGGGCAACGCTGTGCCCTGCAGGTGGCCGACGCCGTTGCGTAGAACGTCAACGCCGGTGCCGTGATAGATCGGCAGGTTCACCGTGATGGACGGGATCCTGACGCGGGCCATAATGCCGTCTTTGGCCGGATCTAGCAGCGACCAGTACGGGTCGTCCGTCTTGACCGTCTTGGCATCGGGCGAGGCGAACGGGTCAACGACGCGCTCCCCGGAAGCGAGGGAGGCGTTGTACTCCTCGGCCTGGGCGAGGGCAGAGGAGCGCGAATCGGAGGTGAGGGATTCGACGGCAGAGACGTAGTTGCCGCTCTCCTTGGCCTGGAGCACATCCGCGAACCAGGACGCCCCAGAGGGATAGAGCATTACCAGGGCACCCACCACGAGTAGCCCGGCGGTAAACCAGGCGGAGACACCCGAGCGGTGGCGCCGGGTGCTGGTGCCGGGCTGGGCGGGGGCCTCCCGCGGTGCGTCGATGATGCTCATGATGTCCTTGCCGATGGTCAAGAGGGGTTCAGACGCCCTGGCGCGGGCCCCGGAGGGGACCCGCGCCAGGGGGATCTTGCGCCGGCAGACACGGGCTAGCTCGGCTCAACGTTGCTGAGAGGTAGCCCTTCCCCGGCGGTCGATCCGGGTGGGATTCAGGCCCGCTGCTGGCGGCGGCGAACGCCGGCGAGCAGGAACGATGAACCGATGAGGGCCACGCCCACGCCAACGAACAGCGCGATGCCGGTGCTACCCGTGAGGGGCAGCGTGAACGGCGGGACGATCTCGTTGGTGATCTGCAGCTGCACCGGGGTGGCCGTGGGACCGGCCGTGATCTGCACGGGGTGCTCGGTCGTGTCCAGCTTGTAGCCGAGCGGGGCCTTCGTTTCGATGACGATGTACTTGCCGACCTTCAGGCCGGCCACGTTGACCGTGCCGTCGGCACCCGTCGTGAACTTGGTAGTCGAGGTCGCCGGGTTCACGAGAGCGTTACCGGTCTTGTTGCCGTTGGCGTCCGTCGCGTAGATCTCGAACTCGGCGCCCGCGAGGGTCTTCGTGGTGTCGTCCTTCTGCACCTTGGTGATCTTGAGGGCGCCCCAGGGGGTGTTGACCTCGTTGGAGTCCACGGTGTTCTTGGGATCGTTGACGTAGAGCTGGGTCTTGTTCTTGATGGTGCCGTCGCCAATGGAGTTGATGGTCGTGTTGATGACCACCTTCACCTCAGAGCCCTGCACGGTCTTGAGCTTGGCCAGGCCGGCGGTGGTGAAGTCGACCTTGAAGTTCGGGCCGGGCGTGATGGTGTAGTCAGCGCTGGTCAAGGTCAGCCCCGCCACGGTCACGACGGCGTCCTTGTACGTCAGGCGGGCATCGAGCGTATCGGTGAAACCGAACGCGGTCAGTGCCTGGGCGGCCGGAAGGTTCGGCACCTTGGAGGTCAGGGTGAAGGCGATCGGGTCGCCGATGATGTGCGCCTGGGAATCATCCACGGCCTTGCTGACGGACGCGACGGTGTTCTTCGGGTATGCGTGCACGTCGTAGAGCCAGTCGTTCTTCACCGAGAGCGGGATGGTGACCAGGAAGGGAGCGGACTTCTGCACCACGGAGGCCGGCACGTTCGTCTCGGTGACGAGGTAGAGGCCCACCGGCAGATTCGGGAACTTGGCAACGCCGTCTGCCCCGGTGACGACCGCGGTCGGTGCGCCGGTGAGGTTGGCCTGGGCCTGAGCCACGGTGTAGTTCTCGAGCCCCTGCCACTTCGAGGGATCGGTCAGGTCAATGTTGACCTTCTGCACCGTAAAGGTCACGTCCTTGAGCGGCGTGACGCCCGTGACGGTTTGCTCCGTGCCATCATGTGCGAGGCCCGTCGGAGTGGTGGGCTCCTCGAACTTGTGCACCGTGATGGAGCCCAGCTTGTTCGGGTCGATGTTCTGCGCCGCCTGCGCGGGCGCTGCGGAGCCGAAGGCCAGCGCGGTGCCGAGCACTGCGGCCCCCACAGCCGCGATGACGCCGCGCACGCTACGCGTGCGGCGGATGAGTGAAGACGTCATGATGTCTCTTTCTTGTGAGTGACAGGGTTGTGGCCATCGGCAGCCGGACTGGATCCTTCGCCGCACCACCCCTGGGGTTGAGGTGGTGACTAGTCAGCGCTTGGAGCGCTGGGACCTGCGTCGTAGCCAGGCAGTCCCTAGGGCCAGAGCAACGACAATCGAACCGACGATCACGTACGGGGAAGCCCCGGAGCCGCCGGTCAGCGGAAGGGCGAACGCTTGCGCGTCGCGGTTGATGAAGCGGTACACAGCCTGGCCGTCCGCCGCCACGGAGACGGCGGCGTGAGGGTCGGCCACCGTGGTCCAGTTGGCGTCGTTCGCCAGCTGGGCCGCGTTGGTGGGATCGGTACCGGTGAATTTCTGCACAGCCCGATTGATGTACCCGCCCACGCCGGCCTCGCTCAGCGAGTAGCCGGAGCCCGGGCGAACCTGGATCTTGTTGGCGGCCGACGACGTGGCGGAGCCCGTCACGGTGCTCGGGGTCAGTCCGGTTGCGGCGGGAGTAGCTGTCAGCTTCCAGTCGCCAGGCGTCGCCGTTCCGGTGCCGTTCACGTTCTCCACGACTTTCAGGATCGTGAGGAACGCGGTGCGGTTGGTCGCGGTGCAGTCGATCGTCTGGCCGAGCTTCGGTGTGACGGTGCCGTTGAGCCCGTCACGAGCTCCGACGCCGCCGGCGACCGTGGCCCCGTTGGCGTCCACGGCCTTGCACTGCCAGGAGCCACTCGCCAGCGGGGAGGCCGTGGACTCCGCAGCAGTCCGGACATCGTCCTGCACGTAGCGAGCATCGCCACCGCTCTCGGCGAGTTGGTAGACGGTGCCGGGGACCACGGAGCCGGTTTTGCCCGTGGAGCCGGTGAGCGCGGTGGTACCGCCGGACGTCTTCGCGGTGAGCGTCCAGGCGGCGGGATCGGCGGTGCCACCCACCACCTTCTTGTTCAGGGTCAGCGTGGTGTCGCAGGTGACGGCATTCGTGACCGTGGCGGTGTTGCTGCCGCCGATCATGGTCAGCGACGTCGGGACATCGCTCGCCAAGGTCGCGGAGTTGAACGAGGTGAGCTGTGAAGAGGTGAGCTTGCAGCCGGGCAGGCTCGGATCGATGGTGGTCTTCTCCGACACAGCAACCTTCTGGCCGGCCTTCAGCCCGGTGACCTTGGACCCCCAGGCAACCTGCGCGGCCCCGGCTCCTGTGTCCAGGCTCAGCGTCGCGGTGAGACCCGCGGGCTGCTTGCCGTCGGCGTAGGTGGTGGTCTTGCCGTTGGATGTGACGGACCAAGTCTTGGCGACTGTCAGGTCCGCGGCGGACGGGGTGTTCGTCACGATGCACACCACGGCGGGGGACTGTTGACCGGTCTTCAAGGAAGCCAGCGTGGGGATGGTGACGGAACCGGTGGTGCCATTCATGACGGTGCCCAGCGCCTGTGGGCCCTTGCCGTCGCCGTAGTCGGCTGTGCACGAGGAGGTGGCGGTGTAGTCGCGGGGCAGATTGGCCGCAGTGGTGGCAGAACCTGCGGCCATGACCTCGCGGAAGTCGTAGGTGCCGCCGGCGGCAACGGGCGCCGGGCCGGTCTGTGCCGTCTGTAGGCCTGTCGCTGCGCCGGAGGTCGTGGCGCTCAGTGTCACACCCGCACTGGTATTGCCGCGGGGATTCACGCTCAGCGTGAACTGATCACTTGCGGCGACGCGGCCCTCGATGTTCTTACGCACCGAGAGAGTCGAGGGCATCGCGCAAGAGGCGAGGTCCGTGCTGTTGGCAAGTGCCGTCCCGCTGATGGCCATCGGATTGGTACCGACCGCCTGCCAGGTTGAGGGGTCGTAGCGCGACAGCGTAGAGCCGGTGCCCAGGACCACCGTGCCGTCGGCGTCGAAGGCCAGGCCATTGTAGGCGGCCACGGGAATGCTGGATGTCGCCTGCGCCTTGACCGGGAGGACGGCAGAGGCGTTGGCGGCGGCGGTGGCGTTGGCCAGATCGGCGGCAGGAAGCATCCAGATCTTCGTGGTGCCCGTGGTGTTCTCGGCTCCCAAGATGTACAGGTTGCCCGCACGGTCGAAGGCGATGTCGCCATTGATGTTGTTGGTGCCCTGCCCGGTGTCGAAGGATCCGAGCTGGGTGGCGGCACCGGTGCTCACATTGACGCTGAAGAGCGTGAAGAAGTAGTTGGTTTGTCCCGCAGGTTTGGTGTAGCCGCCCACCATGTACGAGCCCGTGGAGGGGGAGACGGCGCCGGCGATGAGGCCCGATGCGACGGAGGTGGTGGTGGTCCCACCGATCCCGCTCCAGGTATCCGTTGCGGTCGAGTACCTGGCGGCTCGGAATTTGTAGTTCGAATCAATGGATTGGTAGCGGAAGAACGCGTACGCGTTCGCGCCGCTGGCATCGAGGGCTAGCCCGTTTAGGCTGCCGGCGCCGGCGTAGTCGCTGGGGCCGGCGAGCGAGGACGGCCCCGTCAGGGGGCTGATCACGGCCGTCCCCGCTGTGGTGAGGGCCTTGTACATCCCGCTCGCGCTCAGCGGTTGGGTCGACGGCGACGTCACGCCATAGATCGTCCCCGGCAAGCAGGAGAAAGCATCGGCCGCCTGCGCGCTTGGCGCGGCGGCCACGTCGGCGACGACGCCAGCGGCCACCGGCACCAAGCCGGCTGCGGCAAAGGCGGCTGCGGTGAGCGCCGCCCGCCAGGAGCGAGAAGGGCGCGTGGATCCCAAGATGCGCTGAGGCATGAAAACACCGATTCGTGGATGACAGGACGTACTGAGCCGGGTGAGAGTGATCGTTCCCCAACGATCACTTCGGCACAGGAGAATCGGTTCCCTCGGCTCCCCCGTGCCTCGGCTAGAGGGACGTTAGCACCCGGTTCGAATGGGCGGCAACGGTGGTCGGCAGTGGGTGAGCTCACTCTTTCGGTAGCGGCTCGGGCTCCAATCCGACAGGAAATCATGGCTCACACTGTCACGGAAGTGTGAATTCCGTGATATAGGGGGGATGTCTGTTTGTGAAGCATGAGGATGGTCGGGGTGACAGGCGACGCTATCTGCGGATCACAAAGGACGAAATATACTTCTAGCCGGCTATAGTGGCGGTGCTCGTCCCCTGCCCGTGGGTAGGAAAGCGCCCTAGGACGCCCCTCGTACGGGACACCCTAGGGCGCGCAGCAGTCCTGGTCGTGCTCGGGTCAATTGCCGTGGAAGGCGGCCTTGAGCCTGGCGATGCGCTCCTCGCGCTTCTCACTCCGCTCGGCTTTCTTCTGCTCGCGCAGCTTGTCGTTTGCGGCGTCCTGGGCAGCCTGGGCCGCCTCTTCCTGTGCCTCCAGCTCGGCCAGAACGTCGTCGAGCGGGCGGCGCAGCACCTGGCCGCCGCGGGCGGAAGCGAACGCGTCGAGCGCCTCGGGCGAGTCCTCGCTCACCTCGAGCACCAGGGCGTTGCGACCCGCAGGGATCAGCGTGGAGAGCGAGAGCAGCGCCGAGTCCTGGGTGTCCCCGCGATCCGCGTCCACCGCGGAACCGATAAGGGCGCCGGCTCCCCAGCCGAAAAGCAGGCCGAGTGGGCCGCCCAGAGCTCCCACGAGCAGGCCAATGAGGGAACCTCCGGCGGTTCCCGCACCGGCGCCGGCGTCACCGCCCTCCGGCACGGACAGCGTGCCGTCTGCGGCGCGCTCGACGAGGGCGCTCGCGACGACCTCGGAGGCGACGGCGGAACCCTTCAGCTCCGACAGGGCCTGGTAGGTCGTGGCGTTCTCGGGAAAGCTCACAACGGCGACGTATTCAGTCATGACAGGTTCTCCTCACGATGGGGTGGACCCGGTCCCTCGGGCCCACTGCGCACGCTAACGGATGTGAGGCTCTTTCGGAACAGTGTTTCCCTCCGCGTGGAGAGTGACCTCGCATGAACATCACACGAACGCGGAGACCCCCGTCAGCGCGCGGCCCACGATGAGGGAATTGATCGAGTAGGTCCCCTCGTACGTGAAGATGATCTCGGCGTCAGCCCAGAGCTTTGAGGCCAGGTGGCCCGGTTCGGTCACGAGGCCGTTGCCGCCGTGCAGGTCCCGGTTCAGAGCCACCGCTGCACGCGTCAACCGGGTTGCCGTCGCCTTGGCCATGGCCGCCTGCGCCATCTTGAGGCGCCCGTCGTCCTGCAGCCTGGCCATCTGGATCATCATGCCCATGGCCGCCGTGGCGTTCCCCGCAATGTCGGCGATCTGCTGCTGCACCAGCTGGAACTTGGCGAGAGGCTTCTCAAACTGCTGCCGCGAAAGCGAGTAGGCGCGCGCGTCGTCCAAGGCGGCGTGGGCCAGTCCCACGGCCTGCCAGCCCACCCACGCGCGGGAATCCAGCAGCAGCTCGTTTGCCTTGTCGAAGCCGTCGCCGCCCGGCAGACGGTCGGCCTCCGGAACCCGCACGCCGTCGAACTGGATGTTGGCGTTCTGCATGATCCGCAGCCCCACCTTGTTCTCGATCTTGCTCGCGGAGAAGCCGGGCAGCTCGGAGCGGATGAGGAACGCCTTGATGACGCCGTCCTCCACATCCCTGGCCCACGTGAGCACCACGTCGGCGATCGTCCCAGCACCGATCCAGCGCTTGGCTCCGTCGATAACCCACTCGTCGCCCTCGCGCCGCGCCGTCGTGGCCAGGCCACCGGCCACGTCTGAGCCGTGGTCGGGCTCGGTCAGCGCGAAGGAACCGATCGCGTCGAAGACCTCCAGTCGCGGCAGCCACTCGGCGCGTTGCGCCTCGGAGCCCTGTCGATCGATCATGACCACGATGAGTTCGTTGTGTATGCCGTCGAGGGCGCACAGCGAGGTGTCGGCCCGCCCCACGGCCGAGTAG
>JALAHE010000368.1 GCA_022712075.1 Galactobacter sp. | reverse complement strand
GCGTCAGGGTGCCCCCGGCGCCGGTGGCCCCCGCCCGGGTGCCGCAGGCGCAGGCGGCCCGCGTCCCCCGCGTCCGGCCGGTGCCGGCGCCGGTGGTCCGCGCCCCAACCCGAACATGATGCCCAAGAAGCTTGAGCTCAACGTCGGCAAGCCCGGCGCGGCCGGCGGCCGCGGCCCGGGGCGTCCCGGCCAGGGCGGCGGCGCTGGCGGTGCCGGTGGCGCCGGCGGCGGCTTCCGTGGCGGCCGTGGCGGTGGCCGCGGTTCGGCCCAGGGTGCCTTCGGTAAGGGTGGCCCCCGTCGTGGCAAGGCGCGCAAGTCGAAGCGCGCGAAGCGTCAGGAGCTGGAGCAGCAGGGAGCACCCGTCGTTGGCGGCGTGATCGTCCCCCGCGGCAACGGTTCCACCGTGGTGCGCCTGCGCCGCGGCGCCACGATCTCCGACTTCGCCGAGAAGATCAATGCCAACCCGGCAGCGCTCGTGACCGTGCTCTTCCACCTGGGCGAGATGGCCACGGCCACGCAGTCCCTGGACGAGGCGTCCTTCGTGGTGCTGGCCGAGGAGCTGGGCTACGTGGTCCAGATCGTCTCTCCCGAGGACGAGGAGCGCGAGCTCTTCGAGTCCTTCGACATCGACCTGGAGGGCGAGCTCGAGGCGGAGACCGACGACATGCTGGAGCCCCGCCCGCCGGTGGTCACCATCATGGGTCACGTCGATCACGGTAAGACCCGCACGCTGGATGCCATCCGCAAGTCGAACGTCATTGACGGCGAGGCCGGCGGCATCACCCAGCACATCGGTGCCTACCAGATCACCACCGAGCTCGAGGGTGAAGAGCGCAAGATCACCTTCATCGATACCCCGGGTCACGAGGCGTTCACCGCCATGCGTGCCCGTGGCGCCAAGGCCACGGATATCGCCGTGCTCGTGGTGGCCGCCGATGATGGCGTCATGCCCCAGACCGTTGAGGCGCTCAACCACGCGCAGGCCGCTGGCGTGCCGATCGTGGTTGCCGTCAACAAGATGGATAAGCCGGAGGCCAACCCCGACAAGGTCATGGGTCAGCTCACGGAGTACGGCCTGGTGCCCGAGCAGTACGGTGGCGACACCATGTTCGTGCCGATCTCGGCCCGCGAGAACATGGGCATCGAGGACCTGCTGTCCGCGATCCTGTTGACCGCGGATGCCGCGCTGGATCTGCGCGCCAACCCGGACAAGGACGCTCGCGGTATCGCGATCGAAGCCAACCTCGACAAGGGCCGCGGCGCCGTCGCGACCGTCCTGGTCGAGTCCGGCACGCTCATGGTCGGCGACACGATCGTGGCAGGCACGGCCCACGGCCGCGTCCGCGCCATGTTCGACGAGAACGGCAACGTCCTGGACGTGGCCCTCCCGGCCCGCCCGGTGCAGGTCCTCGGCCTGAGCACCGTCCCGCGCGCTGGCGATACCTTCATCGTCACGCCGGACGAGCGCACCGCCCGCCAGATCGCCGAGAAGCGCGAGGCGGCCGACCGCAACGCGATGCTCGCCAAGCGCCGCAAGCGCATCTCGCTTGAGGACTTCGACAAGGCTGTGGCCGAGGGCAAGATCGACACCCTCAACCTCATCCTCAAGGGCGACGTTTCCGGTGCCGTTGAGGCCCTGGAGGACTCGCTGCTCAAGATCGACGTGGGCGATGACGTGCAGCTGCGCGTCATCCACCGCGGCGTGGGCGCGATCACCCAGAACGACGTCAACCTCGCCACGGTCGACAACGCCATCATCATCGGCTTCAACGTCCGCCCTGCGGAGCGCGTTGCCGAGCTGGCCGACCGCGAGGGCGTCGACATGCGCTTCTACTCGGTCATCTACCAGGCGATCGACGACATCGAGGCGGCCCTCAAGGGCATGCTCAAGCCGGAGTACGAGGAAGTTGCCCTCGGCTCCGCGGAGATCCGCATGGTGTTCCGTTCCTCCAAGTTCGGCAACATCGCCGGTTCGATCGTTCGCTCGGGCCTCATCCGCCGCAACGCCAAGGCGCGCCTCGTGCGCGACGGCAACGTGGTGGCGGACAACCTCTCCATCGACTCCCTCCGCCGTGAGAAGGACGATGTGACCGAGGTTCGCGAGGGCTACGAGTGCGGTATCGGCCTGGGGTCGTTCAACGACATCAAGGAAGGCGACACCATCGAGACGTGGGAGCTGCGCGAGAAGCCGCGCGCCTGATCCACATCTCTCTCGGGAGCGCTTCGACACGGGGGTGGGTGCACGTCACCCGCCCCCGTGGCGTCTCCCCTCATACTTTTCTTCCGGGGCCGCCCCCGTGGCCCCGTAGCCTCAAGGAGGAAGCATGGCTGACGCAGCCCGCGCCGCCCGCATGGCGCAGCGCATCCGCGTGATCGTCGCGGAGTCCATCCGCAAGGTGATCCGCGAAGAGGTCATCGAGAACCTGACGGTGACCGATGCCCGCGTGACCCGTGACCTGCAGAACGCCACGGTGTACTACACCGTGTTCGGATCCGACGCCGACAAGGCCGAGGTCGCCGAGCTCCTGGCCAAGAACACCGGCCGCCTGCGCAAGGAGGTGGGCCGCAACATCACCGCCCGCCTGACCCCCACCCTGGCCTTCGTGGCGGACGAGGTCCCCGTGAACGCCAACCTCGTGGAGGACCTGCTGCGCGTGGCCAAGGAGAAGGACGCCGCCGTGGCGGCCCTCGCCGAGGGCAAGGAGTATGCCGGCGAGGCCGACCCGTACAAGCACGACGACGAGGACGATCAGGACGATGCCGAAGGCCGTTGATCCGAACGCGCCGTCCGGCCTGGTGGTCGTCGACAAGCCGCAGGGCATCACGAGCCACGATGTGGTCTCGCGCATGCGCCGGCTTGCAGGCACCCGCAAGGTCGGTCACGCCGGCACGCTCGACCCGATGGCCACGGGCGTTCTGCTCGTGGGCGTCAACAAGGCCACGCGCCTCCTGACCTACCTCGTGGGCCAGGACAAGGTCTACGAGGCGACCATCCGACTGGGGGAGACCACCAGCACGGAGGACGCCGAGGGCGAGATCCTGCAGCGTCGCTACGTCGCCGCCGTCACGCGCCAGGCGCTCGACGCCGCCGTGGAGGCGTTGACGGGCGACATCCAGCAGGTGCCGAGCGCCGTCTCCGCCATCAAGGTGGACGGCAAGCGCTCGTACCAGCGCGTGCGCGATGGCGAGGAGGTCGAGCTTCCGGCCCGGCCCGTCACCATCAAGCGCTTCGAGATCCTCGACGTCCGCCGCCCCGAGGGCGGCCGGACCATGGACGTGGATGTCGTGGTGGAGTGCACCTCCGGCACGTACATTCGCGCCCTCGCGCGCGATCTCGGCGAGGCGCTCTCGGTGGGCGGTCACCTGACCGCCCTGCGCCGCACGAGCGTGGGCGGCTTCGGCCTGGACAAGGCCGCGACCCTCGAGGAGCTCGCCGAGCGCTTCGAGATGTTGCCCCTGCCGGAGGCCGCTCGCGGGCTGTTCCCGGCGCGCGAGCTGACGGCCGAGGAGGTCAACGAGCTCGGCTTCGGTCGCCGCATCGAGGCCAACCCCACGGCCGAGCTGACCGCGGGCTTTGCGCCGGACGGCTCGCTCATCGCCCTCATGAACAACGTCAAGGACAAAGCCAAGCCGGAGCTCGTCTTCGAGACCCGCTAGGCCTGCGCCGGCCCGCCCGTGTGGGCGGGCCGGTTCCTTGCACCACCAGGAGTACCCCCCATGATTTTCGACGGCTTCATGATCGCCGGCGCCATCGTCTGCGCGCTCAGCGTGCTCATCGGCGTGGGATCCGCCATTTGGAAGCGCTACCCCACGGACGCCTCGATCCTCTCGCTCGCAGCCGTGGAGTTGTTCCTGGTGGTGTACGCGATCCAGGCCGGCGTGCGGCAGGTGGGCGGCGCCCCCATCCAGGGCGCGCCGTGGGAGTTCTGGGGCTACCTCGTCACGGCGCTCTTCGTGGGTGTCCTGGCCGGCTGGTGGGGGATCGGCGAGAAGTCCCGCTGGTCCAACATCGTCATGGCCGCCGCCGGATTCACGATCTTTGTGATGCTGTACCGCATGCAGCAGGTGTGGATCGGCACCGGCTGGATCTAGCGAACCCCCGCCTCAGAGGGCGGCGGTGTTGGTCGGTGGCACGGGGCCGCCGACCGGCGGGAGCACGGCGCCGAGCGCCGGGGCCACCCGCGGGTGAAGGAAGAGAAACATGCAAGAGAAGCAGCGCGGCGGCAAGATCGCTGCCAAGGTTCAGGCCGCCCAGGCGGCCTCGGGCACCCAGGGCGAGCAGGCGGCGTCGGGCATCGATGCCCACGCCCCGGAAGCCAAGAATCGCGGCCTGGGCCGCATCATCATCGCCGTGTACGGCGTCTTTGCGCTCTCGGCCTTCGCCCGGTCGCTGTGGCAGCTGGTCGGCAGCGAGCACGGCGAGCGGATCTTCCCGCTCGCGCCCGTGGCGATCGTGTTTTCGATGATCGCCGCCGTGGTCTACATCGTCGCCACCGTCTCGCTGGCGTTGCCCAAGCGCCGCGCCTGGTACGTGGCGCTCGTCGCCGTGATCGTGGAGATCGTGGGCGTCATCGCCGTCTCGATCCTGTCCTACGCCGAGCCGCAGCTCTTCCCGAAGGCCTCCGTGTGGAGCCACTTCGGACAGGGCTACGGCTACGTGCCGCTTGTGCTGCCGTTCGTTGGCCTGTGGTGGCTGCTCACGCACCGCCCGAGGTCATCCAAGGCCTGAGCCCGGGTGGATAATGGATCCGGCCGTGCGCCGCTGATCCGCCAGCGACGCCGCTGAAGAAGAAGCACTCCATCGAAGGAGAACTGGTGCTGCACTGGAATGGCCTGGACGAAGTCCCGGCGTCCCTGACGGGTTCCACCGTCACCATCGGCAACTTCGACGGTGTGCATCGCGGGCACCAATCGCTGCTGACCACCGTGGTGCGGGCCGCCCACGAACACGAGTGTGCCTCCGTCGTCGTGACGTTCGATCCGCACCCGGCCAAGGTGCACCGCCCGGCCTTTGCGCCCGTACCGATCATGAGCGAGCGCCGCAAGGCCGCGCTCATCGCCGAGGCGGGTGTCGACGCGCTGTTGACCATCAACTACACGCTCGCCTTCGCGGATCAGTCCGCCGAGGAGTTCGTGCGCGACTATCTCGTCAACGGGCTGCGGGCCAAGGTCGTCGTGGTTGGTCACGATGTTCGCTTCGGCCGGGGCAACGAGGGCACGCTGGAGACCATGCGTTCCCTGGGAGAGAAGTACGGCTTTGAGGTCGTGGCCGTGGATGACGTGGGGCCCGAGCGCCGTTGGTCCTCCACGTGGGTCCGCGAGGCGCTGCAGAAGGGCGACGTCGAGGCCGCCGCCGAGATCCTCGGCCGCCCGCACGTCATGCGCGGCACCGTGGTGCACGGTTTTGCCCGCGGCCGCGAGATGGGCTTCCCCACCGCGAACCTTTCCCGCGACGCCACGGGGCTCATGCCCGCCGACGGCGTGTATGCGGGCTGGCTCGTGGACGAGGCCGGCACGCGCTGGCCCGCCGCGATCTCCATCGGCACCAACCCCACGTTCGACGGCGTGGTGCGCACCGTGGAGTCCCACGTGATCGACCGCCCCGAGGAGGCAGTGGAGGACTTCGACCTCTACGAGCAGCTCGTCACGGTCGAGTTCATCCAGCGCCTGCGCGGCACGGTGGCCTACCGCGGCGTGGAGCCGCTCATCGAACAGATGAACCTCGATGTGGCGCAGACGCGCGAGGTGCTCGGCGCCGATGCCGCCTCCGCCGAGGCGCGCCTGGCCTGCCAGGCGCGCGACGCGATCGACGCGCCGGTCATCGCCGCCGAGAAGGCCGAGCACGCGGCCGGCCCGGAGGCCGCGGCCGGCGCCGCCGGGTCCGCCGCGCCTTCCACGCCGTCCGCGTCGGAGTGACGCAGCCGCCCACCGG
>JALAHE010000367.1 GCA_022712075.1 Galactobacter sp. | reverse complement strand
TTCCTCGCCCTGCTGACCGCCACCGTCATCATCTCGCTGACCCCCGGCGCGGGCGCGGTCAACACCATGACCAACTCGATCTCCCAGGGCTGGAGGCGCTCCTTCTGGGGCATCCTCGGCCAGCAGATCGCCCTCATCATCCAGGTCATCATCGTGGCCATCGGCGTGGGCGCCCTCGTGGCCGCCTCCCCCGCCATCCTCACGGTGGTGCGCTGGCTCGGCGCCGCGTACCTCGTCTACCTCGGCGTGCGCATGCTGCTGGCCAAGCCGACCGTCCCGGACGCCCCGGGCCACGAGGAGTTCGACGCCGCCGCGCAGGCCTCCGGCACCAAGGGTCACGTCCCGGGCGGCCGGGCCGGCGCTGGCACCCGCGAGAGCGCATGGTCGATGATCCGCCGCGGCACGCTCGTGAACCTGCTCAACCCCAAGGCCATCGTCTTCTTCCTGGCCTTCATCCCGCCGTTCATCCGCGCCGACCTGCCGCAGTTCCCGCAGTACCTGATCATCGGCGTGACGTGCGTGGTCGTGGACATCATCGTGATGTGGTTCGGCTTCGCGGCGCTGGCCCGCCCGCTCGGCCGGCTCATGCACACCACGCGCGGCCAGCGCATCCTCAACACGATCTTCGGCTGCTGCTTCCTGCTCGTCGCCGCGCTGCTCCTGGTGATTCACTGACCCACCGCACCCTGGCTAGGCTCAACACCGTGTACCGCATCATGACCGTCTGCACGGGAAACATCTGCCGCTCCCCGCTCGCCGAGTACGTCCTCCGCGAGGCCCTCGCCGACGCCGGCCTGGGTGAGCGCGTCCTCGTGGAGGGCGGCGGCATCTCCGACGAGGAGCACGGCCGCCCCATGGACCGCCGCGCCCTGGCCGAGCTGCGCGGCCTCGGCATCGACGGCTCCGCGCACCGCGCCCGCGAGCTGCCGAGCGACGCCTGGGAGAGCACCGACCTCTTCCTCGCCGCCGACCTCAACCACCTGCGCTTCCTGCGCCGCCACGCGCCCACGCCGGAACATCGCGAGCGCATCCGCCTCCTGCGCTCCTTCGACCCCGCCTCGGCCGGCCTCCCCGAGGAGCGCCAGGGCATGGCCGACCCCTGGTACGGCGACGAGTCCGACTTCGTCATCACGCGCGATCAGGTGCTCGCGAGTGCCCCCGGCGTGGTCGAGTTTGTGCGCGCCGAGCTGGGCGCGCGGGCGTGAATTCACAGCACGACGGCGGTCGGCCGGCTTCCGCCGCCGGCTCGCCTGCCGCAGGGGTCGACTCGGGCGGGGTAGCCGGCGTGGGTGCCCTGGCCGACCTGGCGGGCACGGCTGACATCGGCTCCACGCAGGGCGCCCGGCGCCCGCTGCTGCTCGGGATCGACGGGCGCTCCGGCGCGGGCAAGACCTCCGTCGCCGCGCGCCTCGCCGAGGCGCTCGCCGCGGGCGGCGCCGACGTTGAACTCTTCCACCTCGAGGACCTCTACCCCGGCTGGCACGGGTTGGCCGCGGGCATCGAGGCCTACGTGCGCGATGTCTTGACGCCCCTGCGCGCCGGGGACACCGCGCGCTGGCGGACCTGGGACTGGACCACCGATTCCCCCGGCGCCGAACGCGAAACGCGACCGGCCGCCGTCGTGCTCTGTGAAGGAGTGGGCGCCGGCGTGCCCGCCGTCCGCGGCCTCCTGGACGCGTGCCTCACCATCGAGGCCCCGGCCGAGCTGCGCAAGGAGCGCGCCCTGGCGCGCGACGGCGAGACCTACCGCCCGTTCTGGGACGTGTGGGCCGCGCAGGAGGAGACGCTGCCCGCCGCGGCGGACCGCCCGGGCGTCGACCTGACGCTGGACGCCCGCGACCCCGCCGCCCCCGAGCTGGCCCTCAGCTGGGCCCGGCGAGCGCTCACTACTGCAGCACGGCGGTGAGGCGGCCGAGGTTGTCGAGCCAGCGCTGACCGGCCGAGCGCTCGTTCCACTGTTCGAGCGTGAGGAGCGTTGACTCGGCCTCGTAGAGGTCCATGACGGAGTTCAGCTCGCGGACGGAGCGCTCGCCCAGGAGCATCGTGGTGATCTCGGCGTTGAGGCTGAAGGAGCGCATGTCGAAGTTGGAGGAGCCGAAGACGGCGACCTCGTTGTCGATCGTGACGCACTTGGTGTGCAGCACCATGGGCGCGCGGTAGCGGAAGATGCGCACGCCGGCCTCGAGCAGGCCCTGGTAATAGGACTGCTGGGCGTGGTTGGTCAGCGCATGATCGCCCGCCTCGCAGACGTAGAGGTCAACGCGCACGCCGCGCTGGGCCGCCGTGGTGATGGCGTAGAGCAGCGAGTCGTCCGGGACGAAGTAGGGGCTCGTCATGCGGACCACGCTCTGGGCCGAGTAGAGCAGCGTGTTGAAGAGGCGGAGGTTGTTTTCCTCCGGGAAGCCGGGGCCCGAGGGGACCACCTGGCCCGTGACGGTGCCGGGCTTGTCGCGGTCGTCGCCCTCGAGCTGGTCGAAGATGCCCTCGTGGGACTCGAGGTTCCAGTCGGTCGCGAAGACCACGTCGAGGTGGTCAACGAGCGGGCCCTCCACGCGGGCGAGGATTTCAACCCACTCGCGGCCGAGCTCGTGGCTCTTCTTGCGCTTGTAGCCGGGCTCGATGAGGTTGAGCGAGCCCGTGAACGCCACGCGGCCGTCCACCACCACGATCTTGCGGTGGTTGCGCAGGTCGGGGCGGCGCCAGCGCCACTGGAACGGGGCCAGCGGGAGCATGCGGTACCATTCGATGCCGCCGTCGGTGAGGCGGCGCTTGAGCTCCTTGTAGCCCTTCACGCGCCAGGAGCCGAGCTGGTCGTAGAGGAAGCGGACCTTCACGCCGCGGGCCACGGCGCGCTCCATGGCGGAGAGGACGGGGCCCACGTACTCCGGATCGTCGCCCACGATGTAGAACTGCACGTGCGCGTAGTCGCGGGCGCGGTCGATCTCCTCGGCGACGGCCTGAAGCGAGTCCTTGTAGTCCGTATAGAACTGCAGGTGGTTGCCGCTCACGGGAGGGAAGGCGCCGAGCTCGTGGTTGAGGTGGACGGCGGAGTGCACCCACGTGGGGTGGCCGGAGGGCAGGGCGTTGCGCGGGCGCTCGGTGCGGGTCTGGGACAGGATGCCCTCGTTGATGGCCAGCTGGCGCTTGCGGCGGCGGGAGTTGAGCTTGTTGGAGCCGAAGAGCAGGAAGATCAGCAGGCCAACGTAGGGGATGAAGAAGATGGTCATGAGCCAGGCCATGGCCGTGGTGGGGCGGCGGTTGCCGGGGACGATGCCGAGCATCAGGACGCGGATGGCGATATCCACCACCAAGATCACCGCGCCGATCCAGGCGGGCCAATCGTCGATGAGACCGGTCCAGCTGATCATGCTTCCTCCCCCTTCCTGTTCCTCCGCCGCGCGCGGGCCGTTCCGAGCCGTTGCGACCGGTTGAAGTCTAGCGAGGGGCTGTAGCGTGGGGACATGAGCGTCGCCGTGTTCCTGACCCCCCAGCACCCCGACGGCGTGGAGGTTGACCCCACCCGTCCGCAGCTCCTCGTGACCGACCATGCCGCCACGCGCGGCGACGGCGTGTTCGAGACGCTGCTCTTCCGCCATGGCCGCATCCGCGAGGAGGAGGCGCACCTGCGCCGACTGGCGGGGTCGGCTTTGGCCTTGGACCTGGAGCTGCCCGAGGCTTCTCATTGGCGCGCCGCCATGGCGCTGGCCCTGGGCCGCTTCCACGAGGAGGCCGGCGAGGGGGCCGAGGCGAGCATCCGCCTGACCGCGTCCCGCGGCGTGCCCGGCGAAGGCGGGACCTGCTGGGTGCTGGGCTCCGGGGTGTCGCGGTCCGCCGCGCCGGCCCCCGGGCCGGCCGCTGGCCTGCG
>JALAHE010000366.1 GCA_022712075.1 Galactobacter sp. | reverse complement strand
GCCTCGCGGGGCGCGGCCGCGCCCTGGGTCGCCGCGGCGGCGGGCACGGCGGCCGGCAGCGCAGGGCTGGTGGGGGCGTCGATGATCGACATGCTCTCTCCATCGTTCCTGGCGTGAGCACCTGCCCGAACCCGCTGCGCCGGCTGGCGATGCGGTGGGTGGTTGCTGCGGCGTCGGGGAGCCAGGTCTCTCGGCCGCTCTGGATGGTGCCACCACTGTGCAACATCACGTCACATGAGGGGAAATCGGGGGTGTTGTTCGGCGTAACAAAGCGCCACGGCGACTCAATCGAAGATTCTTCGGTAACCGGCCCCCTCGTGGCCGTCCTCCTTCGCCGAGACTGGCCACTTGCGCGCCGTGGTGCGGATCGGCGCCCCCGGGCGCTCGCCCAAGGTGCGGTGAGCGCCTGGCCGACTGCGCGACGTCGTGCAGCGCCGAGTTCGCGAGCGGGACCCCGCCCGTGCACCATGGAGGCGTACCCATCCAGAGCGGCCGAGAGATCCGGCTTGTTGACGCCGCAGCAACCCCCACTCGCGTGGGACGGTGCTTCCGCCGGGATCGATGGAGTGGTCGTTACCTGCCCGCGTCTGCGGAAGGGGCGCGTCTGGCTTCACCACGACGAAAGGAGCGACCTTGTCGCAGAACCCCACGCCCCGCGTCCGCCTGAATGCCTTCGACATGAACTGCGTGGTGCACCAGTCCCCGGGCCTGTGGCGCCACCCCGAGGACCGCGCCCGCGACTACAACAAGATCTCCTACTGGACCCACCTGGCCAAGGTGCTGGAGAAGGGCCTGTTCGACTCGATCTTCATCGCCGACGTCCTCGGCACCTACGACGTCTACGGCTCCACGAACGAGATCCCGCTCTCCGCCGGCGCGCAGGTGCCGGTCAACGATCCGTTCCTGCTCGTCTCGGCCATGGCCGCCGTGACCGAGAACCTCGGCTTCGGCATCACGGCAGGCACCGCCTACGAGCACCCCTACGGCTTCGCCCGCCGCCTCGCCACGCTGGATCACCTCACGGAGGGCCGCTTCGGCTGGAACATCGTGACGGGCTACCTGCCCTCCGCCGCCCGCAACTTTGGGCACGAGGACCAGATGGAGCACGACACCCGCTACGACCACGCCGACCCGTACCTCGAGGTCGTCTACAAGCTGCTCGAAGGCTCCTGGGAGGACGACGCCGTGGTCGCGGACCGCGAGACCGGCGTGTTCGTTGATCCGTCCAAGGTCCACGAGATCAAGCACGAGGGCCGCTGGTTCAAGGTCCCCGGCATCGCGATCACCGAGCCGTCCAAGCAGCGCACGCCCGTGCTCTTCCAGGCCGGCGCTTCCAAGCGCGGCCTGCAGTTCGCCGGCTCCAACGCCGAGGCCGTCTTCGTGAACTCCCCGACCAAGGAGATCCTCAAGGAGCAGGTCACCAAGATCCGCGACGCCGCCGAGGCCGCCGGGCGCAACCGCGACGACATCCGCATCTACACGATGCTCACGCCGATCGTCGCCGAGACGCACGAGGCGGCGCAGGCCAAGTTCGAGGAGTACAAGTCGTACGCGGACCTGAACGGCGCGCTGGCGCTGCTCTCCGGCTGGACCGGCATCGACTTCAGCGGCTACGACCTGGACGACGTGATCGGCGAGGACGTGCAGTCAAACGCGATCCAGTCCTCCGTGGAGACCTTCAAGAAGGCCTCGGGCGACACCGGCAAGCCGTGGACCATCCGCCAGCTGGCCGAGTGGATCGGCGTGGGCGGCTTCGGCCCCACCGCCGTGGGCACGGGTCGCGAGGTCGCCGAGCAGCTCATCGACTGGGTCGCCGAGACCGGCGTCGACGGCTTCAACCTGGCCTACGCGATCACCCCCGGCACGTTCGAGGATGTTGTGGAGTACGTGGTCCCCGAGCTGCAGGCGCTGGGCGCCTACCCCGAGTCCTACGACGAGGGCACGCTGCGCCAGAAGCTCTTCGGCCAGGGCGATCGCCTGCCCGAGCGCCACAAGGGCGCGAGCTTCCGCGTGGGGCAGACCGCCGCGGTCTGATCCCCGGCCCCGCGGGGCCAGGCTCGCGCCACCCGGTCGTTCCTCCTCGGCCGCGTGGTGTCGCCTGTGCCTTGAATGCTCGACGGCGCCCGGTCCCCTTGAGGGGGTCGGGCGCCGTTGGCGTGTGGCGGGGTGGGTTGAGGGGGGCGGCGTGGGCGGGTTCGGTGGCGATGCACAGGGCATTCGCAGGTCTTTAGGCCGACCATAGGCACTTTGGATACGTGTATGTTGTTTATATGACGACCGTTCAGCCCGAGGTGGATCCCACCCGCCAGATGACCCGACAGATGCACGGCCTCGGCCGCGGCATCATGACCGTGTCCAGGGTGGAGGTGATCGGTCCGGAGATGGTGCGCGTGGCGCTGAGCGGCGAGCGGGCGCAGACCCTGCCGTTCCCCGGCTGGGCAGCGGGCGATCACGTGAAGTTTGTGGTGCCGAACGAGGCGGGCGATCTGGAGCTTCCGGCGCCCGGCGAGGGCGCGGGCCCCGGCCCCGGCGGGCGCCCCGAGCGTGGGTCCGCCGGCGGTCGCCCGTCGCTGCGCGACCTCATCAAGGGCGAGGTGCGCGACTACACCGTGCGCCACGTGGACCGCGAGGCGGGAGAGGTCATCGTGGACGGCGCCGTGCACGAGCACGGTCCGGTGGGTCGCTGGTTCGCCAACGCGCGCGTGGGTCAGCAGGTGGGCCTCATGGGTCCGCGCGGCTCCAAGATCTTCCCCTCCGGCTACGCGCACTACGTACTCGTGGCCGACGAGACGGCGATGCCGTCGATGGGTCGCTGGCTGGAGCAGGAGGGCCTGGGCGGCCGCGTCACCCTGCTGACCGTGAGCGCAGTGACGGATCCCTACCCCTTCCCGGAGCCCGCCGGTGCCGAGGTGGAACCGCATCACCTCGTGCTGCCGCTCGGTTCCGAGCTGCGCGGTCCGGCGCTGGCCGAGCATCTGCGCGTGGCGCTCGCGACGAGCCCCACGCCCGACGACGTGTTCGTCTGGGCCGCCGGCGAGGCGAACGCGCTACGCAGCGTGCGCGCGCTGCTCAAGGAGCTCGACTTCCCCCGCCACGCACGTCACCTCGAGGGCTACTGGCGCGAGGGCGTCGTGGCCATGGACCACCACCAGCAGGACCCCGACGACTGAGCCGCAGACTCTCTGTCACTGCCGCACGGCTTCACTGCCACATGGCCCGAGTCGACCATCCGTCTCACCCCGTGGGTCTGAAGTGCTGGCCGCCCCTCGGTGCCCAGGTGGCCTCGACGCCGTAGCGCTGCCCGAACGGCACACCCCGGCCGGGGTGGTGCGTCACCCGTAATCGGCCGCGGTCGATCTCGTGGTGATGGAACGAGCACAAGAGGATCGCGTTCGAGACGTCGGTCCGGCCGCCGTCCTGCCACGGGACCACGTGGTGGACCTCGCACCAGGGAGCCGGGATGTCGCATCCCGGCGCACGGCAGTGGTGATCCCGGGCGGCCAGGACGCGGCGTTGGTCCTTGCTGAAGAGTCGTCGGGCGCGGCCGAGCTTGAGCGGGACTCCCGTGGGATCGGTCAGCATGACCTGCAACGCCGCGTCGCACAGCAGGTGAAGCACGGCCGAAAGCGGAACGGGCGTCCCGTCGCCGCCGACCCGGGCGAAGCGCAGGTCGATGAGGGCATGCGGATCCGGGAGCCCGTTGGCGTCCAGCGGGAGGTGCTCGAGGCCGCTGGGCCACCAGCCGACCTCGGAGGTGTTCGCCTTCGGCACGTTGGCGTCGTGCTGGTGCCCGTCCTCGTGCTGCGTGCAGTCGCGCAGGTGCTCGTCCAGGGCGGTGAGGGTGGTGCTCACGAGGAGCGTGGGTGCCCCGCCACCCGTGCTCGGGGCGTCGGCGGACGCCGCGTGCAGGGCGAGGATGTGGGCGAGGGCGTCGAAGGCGCGCTGGTCCCTCGTGCGTGGTGCCGGATCGCTCGCGACCGGGTCTGTTGCCCCGTCGCCGTTGTCGTCACTGCCGCCGGCTCCGGCCGCGTGGTCTGCCGCCGCGCCGGGCGCGGCGAAGGGTGAATCCGGGCCGAAGAGCGCGTCCGGCGCCGCCTGCCTGCCGCGGGGCGAGAGCCACGCGTCGAGGACGGTCTTGATGGCCTGCCCTTCCACCTCCGGTGCGAAGCCGGAGAGGTCGAAGCCGCCGTCGCGTCGATGGACGACGCGGAAGGAGCGGTTCTTGCGCTGCCGCTCGTAGTTGGGCTCCGCGCCGTCCGGATCCAGGACAAGCCACCAGGCCTTCGACTCCTCCTTGATGCGGTCAAGCCCCAAGCGGCCGCCCGAGAGGGCGCTGCCGATCCCTCGCTTGGCGGCCGACTCGTCCATGCTGGGCGGCAGTACAGGCCGATACGGGCCCGGGGTCCCAGGGGACGTCGGCTCTGGCCCGGAGGAGGCGCCGGCGAAGCCACCGCGCGCGTCCGGCCCGGGGACCCACGGCGCGGGCGAGGCGGGGCCCGCCGGCCCACCCGGCACATCGGTGCCAGGCGAACCCGTTCCGGGGGACCATAGTTCACCCGCCGCGGTGGGGTTGCCGGTCCACGCAGGGCCGGGAGTCGGCTGGGGAGTTTGGTGGCCGAACCAGGCGCGGCCCGCCGCCTCGCGGGGATCGGGAGGGGCTCCCGTGAGCCCGCCATGCGCCTCCGGGCCGTGCTCCCCTCCGCCCGCGGGCCCGGAGACACCCGGAGCGTGGCTTCCCCACGGTGGGACCGGCCGAGGAAGGCCACCCGGTGTTGCGGGATCGCCGCCGCGCCCGGCGGAGGTGGTGTCCCACGGTCCCGGGGAGGCGGGGCCGCTGTGTTGACCGGACTCGGCATCGCCCCGTGGAGGTAGCCCGCCGAAGGGGCCGTGGCCATGGCCGTCGGGGGCATGTGGCGCTTCCGGCCGGGCCGGTGCGGCCGCGACGGGGGCAAAGAGGTTGATCCGCCCGCCGGTCGCGTTGGCCACGAGCGCCGCCTCGGCGACGTCGGTGCCGCCCACCACCGACTCGCCCGTGAGCTTGGCCAGGTGTTCGACGATGGCCTTGGCAACCTCCGCGCTGATCTCGGCGGCCCCGATGGCTCGGGCGACGGCGGGCCGCAGCGGCGGGAGCTCGCCGGAGGAGAGCCCGCGGCGGGGCTGGATCGCGGCGGCGACGTCCACCCAGGACTGCGCCGCGTAACTTCCAACGCCAAAGAGCTCCATGAGCAGCTTGCGGCTCCCGGCGTGGCCCAGGCGCCTGGCCAGGGATTCGCTGGGCAACAGGGGTTCGGAACGGCGGGCGAGCGCGCCCGCGCTCGAGACCCGCAGGGCGTCGCAGGCCCGCGACAGCTCGGCCGCGGCGCCGAGGGCGTCAACGACGTCTTCCTCCGGCGCGCCGTCCCAGGCGCCCGGTCCCGCGGCGGCGGCGACGCCGCGCAGCAGCGCCGTGGCCCGCCGAATGGCCTCGATGTCCAGCATGCAAACACCCCCTCCGCGCTCATCGCGGTGGTAGCGGGCCACCCCCATGGGCCCGTTCTCCCCTCGGGGAGACCTCTTCAGTGTCTCCGATGGGGCCGACAGTTTGCAGGGGTTTCACGCGCCTTGACGGTGCGAGTCAAGGCCGGTGAAGTCGGCAAAACTGCCGGGTGCCGGGTGCCGGGTGCCGGGTGCCGGGTGCCGGGTGCCGGGTGCCGGGCACGACCCGCGTGCGCCGGTGACGGAACCAGCCCGCCGCTCACCCGTCCGGCGCCCTCCGGGCCCGGCCTTCGCGAGCCATCCGCCCACCGCCATCCCTTCCCGGCACCCGCCGGCCCCGAGGCAGGAAGCTAGCCGCCCGCCGTCGTGCGTTGCCCGCGCCCGCGCGCCAGCGCGAGATAGACGAGCCCAGCACCGAGCCCCAGGACCAAGACGCAGACCCCGAACGGCACTGCCGAGTGCGCGCCGGCGAGCCCCACGAGGGGCGCCACGGCGGCGGCGACGCCGAATTGGCACGTGCCGAGGAGGGCGGAGCCGGTGCCGGCGACGTCGCGCACCTGGCCCAGCGCGAGCGCCGTCAGGTTCGGGTTGATGAGGCCCATCGAGGCCGTGAGCAGCGCGCATCCCGGCAGGAAGAGCCCCAGCGGCGTCCCGTTCAAGGACGCCACGAACAGCACGGACGCCGCCACCGCCAGCCCGCCCAGCCCGATCCCGATGAGCCTCGCGTAGGGGATCCGGCCGGCCATGCGCGCTGAGAACAGCGACGTGGCCGTCATGGCTAGAGCACACGCGGCGAAGCTCGCGCCGAAGCCCAGCGCGCCCATGCCGTGCTGCTCGCGCAGGATGAAGGAGGACGCGGAGATGTACGAGAAGAACGCGCCAAACGAGAAGATGAACGTCACGAGCAGGCCGCGGTACAGCGGCCGCGAGAGGGCCGTCCCGATGCCCGCCACGATCCGCCGGAAGCCGCCGCCGGCCCGCCGCTCGGGCGCGAGCGTCTCCGGGACGCGCCACGCGGCCACCGCGGTCACGAGCGCCAGCACCGCCGCCACGGTCCAGAACACGCCGCGCCACCCGGCGCCCTGGATCAGCACCGCACCGAGCAGGGGCGCCGCCACCGGCGCGATGCCCACGATCACCGTGAGCAGCCCAAGCAGGCGCCCCGTGCGCGGTTCAACCGTCGAATCGGCGATGATCGCGCGGCCGAGCACCACCCCGGCCGCGCTGGCGAAGCCCTGCACGGCGCGCGCCGCGATGAAGACCTCGATGCTCGGCGCGAGCGCGCACCCCGCGGAGGCGAGCACGGTCACGACGCCGCCGATCAGCAGCAACCGCTGCCGCCCCAAGGCATCCGAGAGCGTGCCGAAGAGCAGCTGCCCCACCGCGAGCCCGATCATGAACGAGGTCAGCGTCAGCTGCACCGCCGACGGCGTGGTGCCGAACTCCCGCATGACGTCGGGCATGGCGGGGGTGTAGATGTCGGTGCACAGCGGCGAGACGGCGGCAAACGCCGCGAGCGCTGCAAAGCCGAGCCCGCGCGAGGGATCGCGCCGGCGCGGGCCGGGTGCGGGGCCCGTTCCGGGCCCCTGCCCCGCGGGTGGCTGGGAGGGCATGGGGTCATCCTGATGCTCGACGGCGCCCGGTCACCCCGGGCGTTCCAGGCTCAGCATGCACCCTTGGCTAGCTTCCCGGTGGGTGCGTGACGCCCGGCGCGAAGGGCCGGTTGACCACCTCGCCGAAGTTGGCCTTCAGCCCCTCGGGGCCCACACTCACCTTCAGCTCGCGCTTGACGATGAGGTAGCCGAACGGCGCCTTCGTCTCGGTGAGGGTGTAGTCGCCCCAGGCGATCCCGGAGATCGAGAGGACGCCAGGGGTGGGGTCCTGGTCGTTCTCCCCGTTGTCGACGACGGGCGCGGTCTGCCCGCCCGGGCCGGTCAGTTCCCAGGACGAGCCGCCGAGCAGCTTCCCGTCCGGGTCCACCTTCCTCCACGTGACGTCGCCGGGGGAGGCGCGGTGCACGGCGTCGCCAAGGTCGACGTCGAGCTTCTTCTCCGTGATGCTTCCGCTCAGGGCTTCGGTGACCAGCTCGTAGCCCACGGGCGCCGCGGTCTCCCGCACGGTGTACTCGCCCCGCGCGAGCCCCTCGACGCGCAGGGCACCGGGGCGCGGATCCGCATCCAGCTCGCCGTTGTCGCTCACCTCGCGGACCTCGTCGCCGGGGCCCGTGAGCTGCCACGCGGTGCCGCCCAGCGCGTTGCGCCGCCCGTCCACGGCGCCCCAGCTCAGGGAACCGGTGCGCTCGGTCCCGGTGCCCTCGCCCTCCGACGCCTCGTAGTGCGCCGTGGCGGCGGCGAAGGCCTCCCCGTTCAGCCGTACCCGGTTCGTGAAGGTGTCGCCGGCGGCGACGTCCTCCGGCGGCGTGGTGCGGTAGTCGATGCGGTAGGAGACGGAGCCGTCCGTGACGAAGCCCCTGAGTACCGCCGTCACGCCGTGGTCGGTTGCTTCGAGGCTGACGGTGCCGACCTCGCTCTCCTGTCCGGGCTTGAGGTCGTGCCAGTTTCCACCGGCGCCCCAATCGGAGCGCAGCGCGTACTGCACGCGCAGGCTCTCGGGGACCACGGTGAGGCGTTCGTCCATGGAGTCCTCGAAGCGCAGCTCCTCCGCGCCCGTGCGTGCCAGCAGCTCCTCCCCGCCGAGGTGGATGAACCACCAGAGCTGACCCTTGTAGGGGTCGTCGTTGGCGAAGCGTTGGATCACGTCCTTGTGCGCGCCGCTCGGGAAGGGCTCGGCCGTCTCGCGGGGGACGATGCCGCCGATCAGCGGCGTGGTCCAGCGCCCGGAGCCGTCCTTGCTCTCCCACACGAGCTCCTGCTCCTGCGTGAGCTGATCAGCGCTCGCGAAGAAATCAACGTGCCCGCTGACGCCTTGGTGCGTGGCGACGTAGTCGTTGACGGTGCAGTGCAGCGCGCGCGGCGTGACGGTGCAGCTGCCGAGGGTGTCGTTGCTGTCCTCGACCTTCAGGTCGAAGCTGGCGGCCGTGCCCGTGAGCTCGTCCGGGATCCGCAGTTCGAAGCGCTTGCCCGGGGTGGTGTCGGCGGGCAGCGTCCACGTGGTGGTGAAGCTGAGCGTGTCGTATTGGCGCACTTGGCCCGCCGGGTCGTTATTGGAATGCACCCCCGTCAGGGCCGCGACCTCGGTGGCGTGAGCGCGCGGCGTATCGAGGGAAGCGGGCAGGGCAAGGCCCATCACGGCGGTCAGGCACAGCGCCGTGATGGCGCACAAAAACCGGCGTCGTCGCCCCGGCCCCCCGGTGCGTTCGACGCGTCCTCGCTGCGACATATCCCCCCTAGGATCCAGCGCGAATCTGATTAGTATGGGGCATGATGTCCCGATCCTCCCGGGACATGAGTGCGGCGCTGGGGAGCGGCGTGCAGAAAGTCAGAGCGCAGCGCGCGAGAAATCTCGTGGGGCGCGAATAAATATCTTTCAAGGAACTCGCGAAAGGCGCCATTCGGCACTTTTTGCGGGTCAGCATCGCCGGGACCGCGCTGCTGTGACGGAGGAGTGGGGCATCACCAAGACGAGCAGCGCTGACGAGCGCGCGATTCCCGATGCAGAACTGCTGCGCGCTACGCGCTCAGGCGACCTCGAGATGTTTGAGGTGCTGTGGCAGCGCTACAGCGGGCAATTGCTCGGCTATGCCCGAAAACGCGTCCCGGCCCATCAGGCCGAGGACGCCGTGAGCGAGGTCTTACTCTCCACCCTGCGCGCCATCCTCAACGGCTCCGGCCCGGATCGCTTCTTCCGCGCGTACGCCTTCCAGGCGCTGCGCCGCGCCCTCGGGCGCCAGACGGAGGCCGCGGCCTTGGCCCCACCGCTCGACCATGAAGACCTGGAGCGCCTGGCCCCCGCCGCCGCGCGCCCGCGTTCGGAGGACGCGATGTTGGTCAACTCCCTACTGGCCGAATTCGACGACGAAACGCAGCTCCTGCTGCGCCTGAACCTGGAGGAGGGGCGCCGCATCGGCGACATCGCCGTGGTGCTC
>JALAHE010000365.1 GCA_022712075.1 Galactobacter sp. | reverse complement strand
TCTGGCTCGACGTCGCGTGCCCCTGGTGCGCCCTCGACGAGCGCCGCTTCGACACCGTCCTGGAGAACCTGCCCTTCGCCGACGACGTCGAGGTGCGCTTCCACTCCTTCCAGCTCGACCCCACCGCCCCCGAGCAGTCCACGCAGACGCACAACACCTACCTCCTGGGGCGCGGCGTGCCGGCCGAGCGCCTGGCCCAGTCGCAGGCGACGCTGACGGCCGCCGGCGAGAGCCTCGACTTCCACTTCGACATCGACCACACCATCCCTTCCAACACCCGCACGGCGCACCGCATGATCCAGGCGGCCGGCACCGTGGGCGTGCAGCGCGGCGTGGTCGCGGCCCTCTACAAGGCCTACTTCGAGGACGCCAAGGACATCGGCGACACCGAGGCCCTCAAGGCCGTGGCGGTCTCCGGCGGTCTGCCCGAGGAGCTGGCCCAGCGCGTCATCGACGACGCCAACGCCTTCCTGCCGGAGTTCGAGGAGGACGTGCAGCGCGCGGCCGATCTCGGCATCCGCGGCGTGCCCTTCTACGTCCTGGACGGCCGCTACGGCATCTCCGGCGCCCAGCCGGAGGAGACCCTGCGCGGCGCCCTGACCGACGTGTACACCGAGCTCAACCCCGCCCCGAAGCTGCAGATGCCCCCGGGGCTGACCTCGGCCGACGGCGAGGTGTGCGGCCCCGACGGCTGCGCCTACTGAGCCACCCACGCGGGCGGGCCCGCGGGGAGGCGCAAGCCCTCCCGCGCCCCAGTGAACGGCGCCCCGGTGACCCACCGGGGCGCCGTCGTGCATCCCAGGCACACCGACGCATTGCCGGCGCCCGCCGTCATGTGGCCCCATCGCGGCTACCTTGAGGCATGATCCGACGCCTCATCGCCCGCGCCTTCTGGGCCCTCAGCCGCTGGAAGCTGGTGTCAACGCCCGCGCCGAGCGAGCCCACGGTGCTCATCGGTGCCCCGCACACCTCCAATTGGGACTTTGTTCTCATGCTCGCGATCGCCTGGCGCCAGGGCATCGAGGTGAAGTGGCTCGGCAAGGACAGCCTGTTCAAGGGCTGGCGCGGGCCCCTCATGCGCGGTCTGGGCGGCATCCCGGTGGACCGCTCGAACGCGAGCGGCGTGGTGGCCGAGGTCGTGGAGCGTGTGCGCTCCGGCGAGGTGTTCGGGCTGGTGGTCACGCCGGACGGCACGCGCGGCGGGCACACCCACTGGAAGTCCGGCTTCTACCGGATCGCCCTCGAGACGGGCCTGCCCGTCACCCTCGGCTACGTGGACCGGACCACCATGACCACTGGCCTCGGCCCCACGCTGCGCCTGAGCGGCGACGTGCGCGCCGACATGGACCTCATCCGCGCGTTCTACGCCGACAAGGCGGCCTTCACCCCCGCCCAGCGCGTGGAGCCGCGCCTGCGCGAGGAAGACCCGGCAGGGCTCTGAGGCCTCCCGCGGTGCGGGAGAATGGGCGCATGGACGATCTGCTGGTGCCGCCGGGACCCGGGGCGCCGCGCGGCCTCCTCATCCCTGCGCGCGAGCTGCGGGAGAGCTTCTCCCACTCCTCCGGCCCCGGCGGACAGGGCGTCAACACGAGCGATTCGCGCGTGCAGCTGAGCTTCTCTGTGGCCGAGTCAGGGGCCTTCACCCCCGCCCAGCGCGCCCGTTTGCTCGAGGTGCTCGGCCCGCGCCTGGTGGACGGGGCGCTCACTCTCGCGGCCCAGGAGCACCGCTCCCAGCGCCGCAACCGCGCGGCCGCCCGCGCCCGCCTGGCCCAGATCCTGCGCGAGGCCCTCGTCCCGCCGCTCCCCCGCCGGGCGACCAAGCCGACCAAGGGTTCCCAGCGCCGCAGGCTCGAGGCCAAGAAGCAGCGCTCCGAGGTCAAGGCCAACCGCCAACGGCCGGGCTTCTGAGCGAGCCGGACGGTGACAGCGCACTGTCGCCTTTCGCTCGCCAAGCCAAGCGCCCGACGTCGTGCCCTCGCCTTCCAGCGCCGGGCCCGCTCAGGCGGGCGGACCGGCAGGGGAAACCCCGAGCGACTACCGTTGAGGCATGAGTGATTTCCTGAGCAATGTGCGCGAGCTCGACGGCTCCACGCGAACCCTTGCCAACGCCCTGGTGGGCGAGTGGGAGGTCATGGTGGGCGGCGGCCCCGAGCTGTTCGTGCTCACGGCGAGCGCTGGCGGCGGCCAGCGCACCGCCAACGCCATCACGAGCGCCGCGGTCACCGAGGCCCAAACCGTGTCCATCACGGTGAGCGGCCAGTCAGTGGAGGGCCCGGCCCTCTACGCGCTCACGATCGACGAGGTCGCCGAGGCGCTCGAGCACCTGTCCTCCGGCTCGTTGCCGGGCGAGCGCTGGATCGTCATCGGCTGACGCCCGGGCACCAAGCGTCAACCGTCCGGCCGCGCTCCTT
Source organism: Galactobacter sp. (assembly GCA_022712075.1). Lineage (GTDB taxonomy): Bacteria > Actinomycetota > Actinomycetes > Actinomycetales > Micrococcaceae > Galactobacter. The sequence continues at coordinate 1,129 of JALAHE010000365.1, read as the reverse complement.
TGGGGCTGCGGCCGGACTCGTGCCTCGTGCGCGCTAGTCCTCCTCAGCGAGCTGCTCGCCGGAAAGGACCTTGTCCTTCTTGCGCGCACGGAGACGAGCCGGGATCAGGCCCGCCACCGACGAGACGTTCTCACCGAGCGCCTTGGCGGTCCCGACCATCCACTGGCCGGCGACCTTCGCCGCCTCCTCCATGGCCTCCGTGGCCTGATTTCCCTCGTCGTCGCCTTCCTCGGCGGCGAGCGCCAGCGTGAGGTGGGCCGGCACCGCCGTCGGCGGCGCCGGAAACGCCTCCCGGCTCGCCTTCACCACGGCACGCCCGAAGGCGAAGGAGACGCCGTCACCGGGGCGGATACGCAGGCCGTAGTCGACCGCCGGCTTCTCCTGTCCCTCCACCGTCAGCAGCCCCGTCTTCATGGCGTCGTGGAGCCGGGTGGCGTGCGCGGCCGGAAGCCACTGGGCCAGGGTCATGGCCCACGCTGAGGCGTCGTGCCCGCCCGCGCCGCCCCGCAGCCCGGCCGCGTCCTGGGTCATCCGCACCAGGATCTTGTGCTTGCGCCGCTTGCTGGACCGCCCCATGACCAGGGCCTTGGCCTGCGCGTCGTCCAGGTCGATCCCCTGCAGGTCAATCAACGCCAACGCGAACAGCGCCGTCAGCTCGAATTGAAGCTGTTGGCTCCCTGCGGGCACCAGCTCGGCCGTCTTGTCGAGGGCGGCCTGGGCGCCCTTGCGCACGAAGCGCTCGCCCAGCTTCTTGACGCCGCCGACCACCAGCCCTCCGCCGGGAATCATGGCCTGGCCAGCGTCCGCGGCGCGCGTTCCAGCGGACACGATCCACCCCGCGGCCATGATGGAGCGCGAGTAGTGCTTCTCGAGCATCCGCACGATCTGGGCCGGGCTCGCATCCGGATGCCGGCGCAGCAACCGCAACAGGTACTTGCGGGCCAAGGACTCACGGGCGCTCGCGGCCTCTGCGATGATCTGCTCGGCCTCGTCCTCCGACAGCTCGACGATCACGGGGTGCAGCACGTAGCCGATCTCGTCGTCGATGTTCCACGAGAAGGCGCGCAGGCTCACGCCGATCTGGTTGGCCGCGAGCCCGGCGCGACCGTCCTGGTCGACCGTCTCGAGC
>JALAHE010000364.1 GCA_022712075.1 Galactobacter sp. | reverse complement strand
TGATTCGAGCGGCTCGCGCAGGGCGTCAAGCGTGCGGGCCGCAAACTCGGGGGCCTCGTCGAGGAAGAGGACGCCCCCGTGCGCCAGCGAGGCGGCCCCGGGGCGCGGCACGCCGCTTCCCCCGCCCACAAGCGACGGGGTGGTGGAGGTGTGGTGCGGCGCCAGAAACGGCGGCGTCCGCACGAGCTCGCGCACGCCCCAGCCGCCCACAGAACGCAGGCAGGCGCTCAGGAGCGCGTCCTCCTCGCTCAGCGGCGGAAGGATGCCAGGGAGCCGCTCGGCCAGCATGGTCTTGCCGGCCCCGGGCGGGCCGGAGAGCAGCAGGTGGTGGCCGCCGGCCGCCGCCACCTCCAACACGTAGCGCCCGTAAGGCTGGCCCACCACCTCGGCCAGGTCCGGCGCGGGACCCGGCCCCGCGCCGTCGGGCTGCGTCGCTCCCGGCCCCTCGCTCGCCTCGTTGCCGCCCGTGGGAGCCGCCGGGGCGACGGCGAGGAGCCGCTCGGAGGCCCCGAGCGCCGCGAGCACGTCAGCAGCGCGCTCGTACGACACCGTCTCCAGCCCCGGCACGAGCGCCGCCTCTTCGGCGTTGCCGCGCGGCAGCACCGCCCTGACGAAGCCGGCCTCGCGGGCGGCCAGGAGGCACGGAAGCACCCCAGCCACCGGGCGCAGGGCGCCGTCCAGTCCCAGCTCGCCAAGGAACACCGTGTCTTGCGGCGACGCCAGCTCGGCCTGCGCCGCGAGGCACGCAACGAGGATCGCGAGGTCGAAGGCCGGCCCACGCTTGGGCAGGCCTGCCGGCACGAGGTTGACCGTGAGACGCCGGGGACTCAGGGCGATCCCCGTGTTCCGCGCCGCCGAGCGCACCCGGTCCCTTGCCTCCCCCAGCGAAGCGTCCGGCAGCCCCAGCAGGATCATGCCGGGCAGGCCGCCGCCCAGGTCAGCCTCCACGCGCACTGGCGTGCCCCTCAAGCCGTTCAGCGCCACGGTGTGGCTCACCCCCAGGCTCATGGGGTCACGCCGATGTAGTGATCGATCGCCTCGGGGGCGCTGCGGTGGGTGGGCCAGAGCAGCGCGAGAACGTCGACGCGACGGCCGACCCTCGGCACGCCCGGGGTCAGCGCAAACTCCCGCACGAGCGCGTGGAGCCGGCGCAGCTTGGCCCGGTCCACCGCCTCCGCCGGAAACCCGAAGCCGGTGCCGGTCCGGGTCTTGACCTCCACGGCCACGACCTCGCCCGTTCCCGTATCCAGCGCCACGATGTCGAGCTCGCCCTTGGCGCAGCGCCAATTGCGTTCGAGCACCGTGAACCCGCGATCCTGAAGCCAGCCGGCGGCAAACTCCTCGCCGGCCCTGCCCACCTCTTGGGCTTTGGACATGGCCACCACCTCCTTGGCCACCAGCCTCCGCCGCCGCGCAGACCGCCGCCAGGCACAGCACAGGGCCCTGGGGATACCCAGGGCCCTGTGCGCGCATGTGAGGGAAGCGCCGCCCGGCGCCTCGGAACGCTCAGTCGCCCAGCGGCGAATCCTTCAGCAGATCCGACTTCGCCAGTTCCTCCACATTCACGTCCTTGAACGTGATGACGCGGACGTTCTTCACAAAACGCGAAGTGCGGTAGACGTCCCACACCCACGCGTCCTGCAGCGTCAGGTCGAAGTAGATCTCGCCGTCCGAGGAGCGGGCCTGCACATCGACGTGGTTGGCAAGGTAGAAGCGGCGCTCCGTCTCCACCACGTAGGAGAAGAGGTTCACCACGTCCTTGTACTCGCGATAGAGCTGCAGCTCCATCTCGGTCTCATAGTTCTCGAGGTCGTCGGCACCCATGTGTCTCAACCGCCTTCCTTGCCGTGCGTGCTCCGCACCGTACTAGATCAACTTCCAACTGAGCCGGTGGGCAGCGCTGGGGCCTTGCTGTGCAATCGCCGCCCGATGGGCGGCCGAGCCGTAGCCCTTGTTCTGTTCCCAACCGTAGGCCGGATGCTCCCGCGCCAACGACTCCATGAGGTGATCGCGTTCCACCTTGGCCAGGATGGACGCTGCCCCGACACCGAGGCAGTCGCGGTCCCCCTTCACCTGCGTCCGCACGGGGACGTCCACCTCCGCCAGCCCCTCGTCGTCTCCCGGCTGGGCCGCCGCGAAGAGATCGAGCGGCGGGGCCGAGAGCCAATCGAGGTTTCCGTCCAGCAGCGCCACCCGCGGCCGCTGCGCCCCGGACCCGACCAGCGAGCGCAGGCACGCGTCCCACGCGCGGCGCCCCGCCAGCCGCAGCGCGCCCACGATGCCGTGCTCATCGATCTCGCCCGGTGCCGCGTGGCCCACGGCGCCGGCCAATACCCACTCGCGCACCTGCGGCTCGAGTCGCTCGCGCGCCGCGAGGCTCAGCAGCTTGGAGTCCCGCACCCCGGCCGGCACCCCGGGCGCCCACGGATCGATGACCACCAGGCCAACACTCACGGGCCCTGCCAGAGCACCGCGGCCGACCTCGTCGACGCAAGCCAACGTCTGCCCTGAAGCGACCATCGACCGCTCAAGCTCGAGCGTCGGTTCCACCACACTCACGGGGCGACCGACTCCACGGGCTCGTGGGACACATCCTGCTCGGTCGGGTCGTACGGCTTGGCCGCGCGATCCTGCACGTCCTTGAACGTATCTCCAGAGTTCTGCACGCCGCCGATGCGATGCAGGGGCCAGGCGATGATGTCCGCGCGCCCCTCCACGGAGGAGATGTCGATGAAGCCGCTCTGCTTCGCCGAGTGCGAGCGCGAGTCGGCGCTATTGCTGCGGTTATCGCCCATGACCCAGATCTTGCCCTCCGGCACCACGGCCTTGAAGGTCACCTCGGAGGGGGCCACGCCCGGCTTGAGGTAGTCCTCCTGCAGGACCACGCCGTTGACCTTAAGCTTGCCGTCCTCGCCGCATTCCACGGTGTCACCCGGCATGCCGATGATGCGCTTGACCAGGTGCTGGGTGGAATCGTCGGGACGCAGGCCAAGGAAGGTCAGCGCGTCCGCGATGGGACCGGCCGGCGGGTTGTTGGTCGGCTCGAGCCATTCCTGCTCGTCCTTGAACACCACAACGTCGCCGCGCTCAAGGTCGAACGGGCCGGGCACCAGCAGGTTCACGAACACGCGGTCGCCCACGAGGAGGGTGTCCTCCATGGACTGCGAGGGGATCACGAAGGCGCGGAACAGGAACGTCTTCACGAGCACCGACAGCACGAGCGCTGCCACCACCACCAGGACAAGCTCCTTGAGCAGGCCGCTGCGCTTGCTTCGGCGCACAGTCGCCTCCGGCGGGGTGGCGCCGGGGACGGACGGGTCGTTGATGCTCACGTGACTCCTGTCGATACTGCTGGGCGTCCAGACTCGGCGCGCCGCTCTGGCAACCCTACCGCCCGGAACGGGGCTGACTGCTGTGGGACGCGCACAGGCGCCGCCCCGTGAGGGACGGCGCCTGTGTACCGCGCACGGGGCGCGTCAGATCAAAAAGATCAGGCCTTCTTCTTCTTGGCAGCAGCCACGAAGTCGCGCTTCTCCTTGATCTTGGCAGCCTTGCCGTGGCGATCGCGCATGTAGTACAGCTTGGCGCGACGCACGTCACCGCGGGTGACGAGCTCGATCTTGTCCAGCACCGGGGAGTGCACCGGGAAGGTACGCTCCACGCCGACGCCGAAGGACACCTTGCGCACGGTGAAGGTCTCGCGCACGCCGCCACCCTGGCGACGGACAACGAAGCCCTGGAAGACCTGAACGCGGGAGTTCTTGCCTTCGATGATGTTCACGTGCACCTTGACGGTGTCACCCGGGCGGAAGTCCGGGACGTCGTTGCGCAGGCTGGCTGCGTCGAGGGAATCGAGAATATGCATTTCTCACTCCTGTGGCGTGCGGCCGCAGGTCCGTCATCCACGTGTTCTCCCGCGCTCCCGCTGGCCTCTCGGCGTGCGGTGCGCAGGTTCTTCCCGAGTCCACGGGCGTGGGCTCGGACCCGACCGGATGATGCGCGAGACCCCTGCGGCGGGATCGCGCCCGGTGGGCACAACCACACTATTGTGTCATATCCGCGCCGCGGCTGGGCGCAGCGTGGCGGTCCTCACGCCGCCAAGCCAGGCGCACGACGTCGCGTGGCCGGCCCGTATGCACCGGCGCGGCACGGCACGGGGCCGGGAGTCCCGGCCCGCCCTGGGGCGGGCCGCTCGCCTCAGGCGCGGCGCGGCACGGGGCCGGGAGTCCCGGCCCGCCCTGGGGCGGGCCGCTCGCCTCAGGCGCGGCGCGGCGTGGGGCCGCTCAGCACCCACCCCAGGCCCTGCAGCGTGGCCTTGTCCTTCTTATCCAGCCCCGCGACGTCGAGCTTTTCGATGAGGTCGGGGCGGCGCGTGCTGGTGCGCTCGAGCTGCCAATCGCGGCGGGCGCGATCCACCTTTCCGTGGTCGCCCGAGAGCAGCACGGGCGGCACCTCGAGCCCCTCCCACGAGGCCGGCTTGGTGTACACGGGGTATTCGAGCAGGCCGTCCGAGTGCGACTCCTCCACGAGCGAGGCCGGGTTGCCGACCATGCCGGGGATGAGGCGGCCCACGGCCTCGATGATGGCAAGCGAGGCGACCTCGCCGCCGTTGAGCACGTAGTCCCCAAGCGAGAAGGGGACGACCTCGGCGCGGTCGGCCGCCCACTCGATCACGCGCTCGTCGATGCCCTCGTAGCGCCCGCAGGCGAAGAGCAGGTGTTCGCGCTCGCTCCACTCCTGGGCCGTGGCCTGGTCGAAGACCTTGCCGGCCGGGGACGGAACCAGCAGCAGCGGGCGCTGGCCGGACGGGGTGAGCCCGCCCTCCGGCAGGGCGCTGGCGAGCGCCTCGGACCACGGCTGGGCCTTCATGACCATGCCGGCGCCGCCGCCGTACGGGGTGTCGTCCACGGTGCGGTGGCGATCATGGGCGTGATCGCGCAGATCGTGCGTGTGCACCTCGAGGAGGCCGCGCTCGCGCGCCTTGCCCACGAGGGAGATGTCGAGGACCGAGAAGTACTCGGGGAAGATCGTGAAGACGTCAATCCGCATGGCGCTCAGGCCTCCGGCTCGGACTCGCCGAGCTCCAGCAGCCCCGGCGGCGGGGTCAGCGTCACCACACCGGCGTCGAGGTCGATCTCGGGAACGATTTCCTCGACGAAGGGAACCAGCAGGTCGGCGGCACCCGGACGCTCGATGACGAGCAGGTCCTGGGCGGCGCCCGTCACGAGCTCGGAGACGGTGCCCACCTGCACGCCGTCGACGAGGGCCTTGAGGCCAACGAGGTCGTGCTCGTACCAGCCCTCTTCGTCCTCCTGGGTCTCGAGCGCCTCGGCGAAGAGCTGCGTACCCCGCAGCTCCTCGGCGCGGTTACGATCGGGCACCTCGACAAAGCCGATCACGAGGATGGCCTTGTTCCAGCGCGCGCTGCGCACCGTGAGCGGGCCGGCGGACGCGGGCTCGGTCTGCAGCACCTCACCGGGCGCGAAGCGGGTCTCCGGGTCGTCGGTGAAGACCTGGACCGTGACCTCGCCGCGGATGCCGTGCGGCTTGCCGATGCGGGCAACCTGCAGCTTCATGATGTGTGACTCCTGGGGGTGGGTGGTGCAAGTGGTGCAGAAACGACGCTGGCCCCGCGCACCGCATCAAGCGGTGTGCGGGGCCAGCGTGCGAAGCAAAGCTTGAGGCGGCTCAGCGGCGACGGTCGGTGTCGACCACGTCGACCCGCACCGAAGTGCCGCCGGGCAGTGCCTCGACGACGGTACGCAGGGCCTTGGCCGTGCGTCCCTGGCGCCCGATCACGCGGCCAAGATCCTCGGGGTGAACACGCACCTCGAGCACCTCGCCGCGGCGACCGGACTTGCGGCGAACATCAACCTCGTCAGGGTGATCGACGATCCCCTTGACCAGGTGGTCCAACGCGTCGTCGAGCACCTTACTCGGCCTCGGTGGCCTCGGCCTCGGCGGACTCCTCGGCCGGCTTCTCAGCCGACTTCTTGGCAGTCACGGCCTCGGGCAGGATGACCGAGCCCTTCTCCGGGGCGACGAAGGCCGGCTTGGGCTGCTTGACCTTGAGGGTGCCCTCCTGGCCTTCGATGCCCTTGAACTTCTGCCAGTCACCGGTGATCTTCAGGATCGCGGCGACCTGCTCGGTCGGCTGGGCGCCGACGGAGAGCCAGTACTGCGCACGCTCGGAATCAACCGAGATGAACGAGGGCTCCTCGGTCGGGTGGTACAGACCGATCTCCTCGATCGCACGGCCATCGCGCTTGGTGCGCGAGTCCATGATCACGATGCGGTAGTGGGGGGCGCGCATCTTACCGAAGCGCTTGAGGCGAATCTTAACGGCCACTTGTGTGGTCACTCCTGTAGCTAGGGGCGGAAGAGACCGCCGAGGCGGTTCCCGCTATGAGAGGCGGGGCCAGGGAGGTCTTCCTACTGTCCGGTGCACGCACGACGAAACGACGCACGAACCGAGTACCGCTCCATTATGCCAGAGATTTTGGGGCGAGCGGAGCACGGGGCGGTTCGGCCCCGCACTCCCTCACGCTAGCGGCGCGCGCCGAAGAGCGACACGATGCCGAGGACCACTCCGAGCCCAGCGGAAATGGCCGCCCCCAGGCGCAAGAGGTCCTTGATGTCGCTGAAGCGATCGGAGAGCACGAACGCCACGATGCCC
>JALAHE010000363.1 GCA_022712075.1 Galactobacter sp. | reverse complement strand
TTCACGGCGTGCTCGTGATAGCGGTGGAAGCCCTTGTAGTCCACGAGCTCGTGATCGAGCGAGGCGAGCGCGCGGTGCATGCGCTTGGCCCAATCCGGGGCGTGCTCCACGAGCTCGGCGAGCGAGATCAGGTAGGTGCGCACGGGGAAGACCACGGCGTTGGAACGCGGCAGGCGGTGCAGGGGCTGCAGCTCGATGCGCAGGTACACGCTCTCGCCGGCGTTCTCCTCCGTGACCGTGGCGCGGTCCGGGGCCCAATCGGGGAGCGTCTCCACCGAGGTCTCCAGGCGCGGGTTCACGGTCAGCGACCAGTTCACGCGGCGCACCGGGTGGCCCGGCTTCATGCGCAGAAGGAACTTCAGGGCGCGGTCCAGGATGCCCATCTCGTGCAGCTTCGGCACGGGGCCGTGGAACTCGTAGAAGTGCATGCCCAGGTTGAAGCGCAGCGAGTAGTCGGCGCGCTCGGTGGCCATGCCGGCACCGATGATGAGGTCGTTGTCCTTCTCCTCCAGGACGATGAACTCGCCCTGGGCCTGGCGCGTGGCGTACTCCATGGGATCCATGGGGAGCGTGGAGGGGTCGCCGAACGTGAAGGTGTCGTCGATCTCCAGCAGGCGGTTGACCCAGTGCCACTCGTTGCCGTTCTTCGTCAGCGTGAAGTGCTCGGGGTAGTCGCGGGCGTAGGACTCGAAGATGAGCTCCAGGAGGTCCCACTGGGCCTCCAGCATGTGCGGCAGGGCCGCGTAGTGCACGCCGGGCATGTCCTCGAGCATCTGCGCGCGGTGGCGGCACTCGGAGACGTAGTGCTCGTCGATGTCGAACTCGGCGCGCAGGGCGCCGTCGCCCGTGGGGACGTGCGGCTCCAGATTCATGGAGTACATGTACTCGTCATCCGGGAAGGGGAACGGGGAACGGCGAACGCTCTCGCGGGAGTTGACGTAGTCGAACTCGCCCTCGGGGGTGTACGTCTCGTGCGTCTTGAAGATGGGGTTGGAAGACATCGACATTCTCCTTAGGCGTTGATGACGAGCTTGGAGCAGATGCCGCGGGACACGCACGGCATGATGTGGGAGTTGGCTGCGCGTTCCTTCTCGGAGAGCCAGTCGTCCCGGTGATCGATGGTTCCCTCGATCTCGACGACCTCCAGCTCGCACTCGCCGCACGCGCCGCCGCGGCAGAGGTAAGGGAGGCGGTAGCCCTGCTCCTCCGCGGCCTCGAGGAGGCTCTGGTCGGGGGAGACGTTGATGACCACGCCGGTCTTGGCCATGGTCGCGCTGAACGGTTCGCCCGTGGAGCCAGCGTCCTCGAAGCGCTCGAAGTGGATGTGGGAGTCGGTCCAGCCGAGGGCGTGGGCGGAGTCCACGACCTCGTCGATCATCCCGGAGGGGCCGCACACGTAGACGTGCGTGCCGAGGGGACGCTCGGCGAGGACCTCGGCGATGTTCATCCGGTTCCCGGTGCCGCCCTCGTAGAGGGTGACGGCGTCTCCGTAGCGCTCGCGCAGCTCGTTGCCGAGGCGGGAGTGGTCGGCGCCGCGCACCGCGAGGTGCAGCTCGTAGGTGTCTCCCTTGAGGGAGAGCTCCTCAAGCTGCGCAAACACGGGGGTGATGCCCACGCCGCCGGCGATGAACACGTGGTGGCGGGCGTGCTTGGAGAGCGGGAACAGGTTTGCCGGGATGGTCACGGGGACGATGTCTCCGGCCTTGACGTTCTCGTGGATCGCCACGGATCCGCCCTTGCCGTCCTCCACGCGGCGGACCGCGATCTGGTACTTGCTCGCGTCGTACGGCGAGCTCATGAGTGAGTAGGCGTTGCGGTGCGTGCCGTCCTCCGTCTCGATGAGGACCGTGACGTGGCTGCCGCCGGAGAACGGCGGAAGCCAGGAGCCGTCCGTGGGGACAAAGGTGAAGCGGCTGATCTCCGGAGTGACGGGCTCCACGCTCTCGACGCGGAGGTGCAGGGTTCCTGCGCTGGCGGTGCTCACGTGTCCAACTCCTCATCGATGTCGGGAAGCTCGCCGGGAACTTCGCCGTCTGCCTTCACTCCCTGGAACGCGGCCAGGCGGCTCGAGTAGTGATCGCGCACCACGAGGTTGAGGTGACAGCCCGGGCACTCGAAGACGCGCATGGTGACGTTGTCGGTGTAGGTGTCGCAGTGCGCGCACCACACGCGGCGGACCAGGGAGCCGGCCTGCTCGCGCAGCACCTCGTCGCTGTCCATGCCGAAGGAGCTGGCGACCTGCATCGCCGTGCCAATGAAGCCCTCGGAGCCGGCCAGGTACAGGCGGGTGCCCATCTTGGCCGTGCCGAGGACCTCGCGCAGGGTCTCGAGGGCTGCAGCGTTGGAGCTCTGGGGGAGGAGCTCGGCGACGGACTCGGTGGTCAGCTCGGCGAGGTGGTTATCGCCGTCGAAGGACTCGGTGGAGTAGATGACCGTGGTCTGCGCGCGCTGGGCGGGCGTCATGGCCGCGAGAAGTTTCAGGAGGGGAGCTCCTCCGCTGCCCTGGGCGGCGGCGACGTGGCGCAGTCCGCTCGCGAGGGGGGTCAGCTCGTCGTAGGTCGGTCGGCTCTTGATTCCGGTGATCAGCACGGGCGTCTCCTTTCGGGTGAGGGTTGCCACTAATCATTCACATCTGAATCTTTTACGTCAAGCCCGCGTTGTGACCCCGGCCATCGCTCCACTCCTTATCTCTGGCGTGCACTGCGCTCGCGGGGCGCGCGGCGCGGCCTCCGTCCCGTGTTTCGGGGAAGAAAACTATCGGCCAACCTCTCGACGCCCGAGTGTGACCTGTGTTAAAAATCTACAGCTCTATGTTTTGATCCCTCGCAATCAGGAGTGCACCCTCATGACTGATCAGGCTCCTAAGCCAGCGTCGCTCAGCGACAACGAACACCTCGCGGTGCTCGGCTACGACGACACCTTCAAGCGGTCGATGAGCCTCTGGGCCAACTTCGCCCTCGGCTTCACCTACCTCTCGCCCATCGTGGGCGTGTACTCCCTCTTTGCCGTCTCCCTCAGCGTGGGCGGCCCGCCGTCCGTGTTCTGGATCTTCATCGTGGGCGCCGGCCAGCTGCTGGTCTCGCTCGTGTTCGGTGAGGTGGTCTCGCAGTACCCCATCCACGGCGGCATTTACCCCTGGGCCAGAAGGCTCTGGAACCGCCGTTGCGCGTGGATGGCCACGTGGGTCTACATCTGGGCCATCATCGTCACCATCACCTCGGTGGCGCAGTACGGCGCCGGCTTTGCAGCAAGCCTGTTTGGCATGGATTCGTCCAACCCCACCGTGATCCTGTTGATCACGCTGGGCCTGCTGCTCCTGGCGCTCGGCATCAACTTCTCCGGCACCAAGTGGCTGGGCCGCGTGGCCCGCATCGGCCTCATGGCCGAGCTCATCGGCGTCATCGGCCTGGGCCTGTACCTGCTCCTCTTCCAGCGCAAGAACAGCTTCAGCGTCTTCTTCGATTCCATGGGTGTTGAGGGTGCCGGCAGCTACAGCACCGCCTTCTTCGGCGCGGCCCTTGCCGGCCTCTTCCTCTTCTACGGCTTCGAGGCCTGCGGCGACGTGGCCGAGGAAGTGGAGAACCCCGCCAAGCGGATCCCTGTTGCCATGATGATGACCATCCTCGTGGGCGGCGTCTCCGCGCTCTTCTCCTTCTGCGGCTACGTGCTTGCGGCCCCGAACCTGCAGGAGATCGTCTCCGGCGAGGACCCGGATCCCATCCCGAGCATCCTCGATTCCACGGTGGGCCCCATCGGCACCAAGGTCTTCCTGATCATCGCCGTGACCGCGTTCATCTCCTGTGTGCTGTCCCTGCAGGCAGCGGCCAGCCGCCTCCTGTACTCCTTCGCCCGCGACGGCATGCTGCCGGGCCACAAGTGGCTCTCCAAGGTCTCCGAGCGCACGCAGGTCCCCACCAACGCGCTCATCGTCGCTTGCACCGTCCCCGCGGTTCTGGCCATCATCGTCTGGATCAACCCGGCGCTCATGGTGCCGATCACCGGCTTTGCGGTCCTCGGCATCTACTGCGCGTTCCAGTCGGTCGTCCTCGCCTCGCTGCGCCAGCGCGTCAAGGGCTGGAAGCCGGCGGGTCCGTTCTCGCTCGGCCGTTGGGGCATCGTCATCAACGTGCTCGCGCTGGCCTACGGCCTCTTCGCCATGTTCCTGCTGGCCAAGCCGGGAGATACCGGTGACTTCTGGGCCGACTACGTGGTGCTCATCGGCCTCGTGGTCGTGGCCGGCTCCGGCATCCTCTACCTGACCATCGCCCGCCCCGACCGCGTCTCCGACGCTCCCGAGGGCGACGCGATCATCGTGGCCGAGCAGATCCGCGCTCTGACGCAGAAGCCTCAGGACAAGATCAACGCCTGATCCAGACCGTCCCCCCGGTCAACGAGGAGGGCCCCGCCGTTTGGCGGGGCCCTCCTCGTTTGTTCACTGCCCGACGGCGGGTGGTTGGCTCAGGCGGTCGGGTCGGGTGCGTCGTTGTGGGGGAGCGCCTTGGCCGACTGCTTCCGCGCCTCGCTTTGTCGCGACCACACGAAGGCCCCCACCATGAGTAGGGCGAGAGCGGCTCCCGGGAGTCCGACGGGCACGATCATGGCGCTGCCCGCGTAGGGGACGGCCATGACACCCACCATCACGCCGGTGCCGGCGGCGGCGAAGCCGGCGGTGATGGAGGCGGGAACGCGCTGGGAGCCGTTGTCGGTTTCCATTGAAGCTGCCACCACGGCGCCGAGCCCGCCGGCGAGGGCGCCGATGAGCCCACCAACGATGGCGGCGATGATCAACAAGATGCCCGCGCCGCTGGACGCGGCTCCTGCCGACGCAAACGCGACCCAGCCCGCGGCGTAGACGACGCCCACGCCCGCCCCAGCGGCTGCAAAGTAGCGACGCTTCATGG
>JALAHE010000362.1 GCA_022712075.1 Galactobacter sp. | reverse complement strand
GTCCGCGACCGCGCCCACAACCGGCCCCACGACCGCGCCCCCAGCCGCTGCCCCGCCACAGCTCCGCCGGAACATGCGTCTCCTCACACTCGCGCCCCGCCTGTGAGTTCAGGCACCTGCACCGATAGGCTGGTAGCCGCCGCACTCGTACTTCCACAGGAGACAAGCATGACCATCCTCGTAGGCTTCACCCCCAAGCCCCAGGGCCACGCCGCTGTGGCCTTCGCTGTCCAGGAGGCGAAGCTGCGCGGCGAGCGCCTGCTCGTCGTCAACGCGGGACTCGGCCAGCAGGTGATAGAAGAGCCCGGCATCGCGAAGAAGGACGAACTCGACCAGCTGCGCGCCACCCTGGACGAATCCGGGGTGGAGTTCGAACTGCGCCAGAACCTCCGCGGCAACGACTCTGCGGAAGAGCTCCTGGCGCTCGAACGCGAGGACCCGTCGATCTCCATGATCGTGATCGGCTCCCGCAAGCGCTCTGCCGTGGGCAAGCTCATCATGGGCTCCACCGCCCAGCGCGTCATCCTCGGCGCCGAGGTGCCGGTCGTCTCCGTCAAGCCCTGACAGGAGGCGCGGCGCAGACGCGCGAACGCGACGAGGGCCCCACCGGATCGATCCGGTGGGGCCCTCGCTGCGTATCTGGCGCCCAGGAACCTGCGCGCCCAGGAACTCACCTGCCCAGCAGCGTGCGCAGCAGCTCCGCGGTCTCGGTGGGGGTCTTGCCCACCTTGACTCCGGCGGCCTCGAGGGCCTCCTTCTTCGCCGCGGCCGTGCCGGAGGAGCCGGAGACGATGGCGCCGGCGTGGCCCATGGTCTTGCCCTCCGGGGCGGTGAAGCCCGCCACGTAGCCCACGACGGGCTTGGAGACGTTGTGCTTGATGAACTCCGCGGCGCGCTCCTCGGCGTCGCCGCCGATCTCGCCGATCATCACGATGGCCTCGGTGTCCGGGTCCGCCTCAAACGCCTCGAGGGCGTCGATGTGGGTGGTGCCGATGACCGGGTCGCCGCCGATGCCGATGGCGGTGGAGAAGCCCAGGTCACGCAGCTCGTACATCATCTGGTACGTGAGCGTGCCGGACTTGGAGACGAGGCCGATGGGGCCGGACTCCGTGATGGTCGCCGGGATGATGCCGGCCAGCGACTCGCCCGGGGTGATGATGCCGGGGCAGTTGGGGCCGATGATGCGGGTCTTGTTGCCCAGCTCGCTGGCGTGCGCCCACACGGCGGCGGAGTCCTGCGCCGGGATGCCCTCGGTGATGATGACGAGCAGGCCGCTGCCCGCGTCCACGGCCTCGAACGCCGCGGCCTTGGAGAACGCCGGCGGCACGAAGGCGACGGAGACGTCGGCGCCCGTGGCCTCCATGGCCTCGCCCACGGAGGCGAAGACGGGCAGCTCCACGTCGTTGCCCGCGACGTCCTTGTGGGACACGGTCGTGCCGGCCTTGCGCGCGTTCACGCCGCCCACCACGTTGGTGCCCGCAGCGAGCATGCGCGCGGTGTGCTTGGTGCCCTCGCCGCCCGTGATGCCCTGGACGATGACCTTCGAATCCTTGTTCAGGAAAATCGACATTGTTCTGTATGTCCTTCTGCAGAGATCAGTTCGCGGCGGCCAGTTCAGCGGCCTTGTCGGCGCCGCCGTCCATGGTGTCGACGACGGTGACGAGCGGGTGGTTGGCCTCGGCGAGGATCGCGCGGCCCTCCTCCACGGCGTTGCCGTCCAGGCGGACGACGAGGGGCTTGGAGGCGGAGTCGCCCAGGATCTCGAGTGCGCTCACAATGCCGTTGGCCACTGCGTCACACGCGGTGATGCCGCCGAACACGTTGACGAACACGCTCTTGACCTGCTCGTCGCCCAGGATCACGCTGAGGCCGTTGGCCATGACCTCTGCGGAGGCGCCGCCGCCGATGTCGAGGAAGTTCGCCGGCTTCACGCCGCTGTGGTTCTCCCCGGCGTAGGCCACGACGTCGAGGGTGGACATGACCAGGCCCGCGCCGTTGCCGATGATGCCGACCTCGCCGTCGAGCTTCACGTAGTTGAGGTCGAGCTGCTTGGCCTTGAGCTCCAGCGGGTTCTCCGCGTCCAGGTCGCGCAGCGACTCGTGGCTCTCGTGTCGGAAGGAGGCGTTCTCGTCCAGGGACACCTTGCCGTCGAGCGCGATGATCTCGCCGGCACCGGTCTTCACGAGTGGGTTGACCTCGACCAGCGAGGCGTCCTCACCCTGGAAGGTCGCCCACAGGCGGACGAAGACCGGGATGAGCTTCTCCGTGGTCGCAGCGTCGAAGCCGGCGGCCTCCGCGATCTCACGGGCCTTGGCCTCGTCGATGCCGGTAATCGCATTGACCTCGACCCTGGCCAGAGCCTCCGGACGCTCCACGGCGAGCTGCTCGATCTCCATGCCGCCCTCCTTGGAGCACATGGCGAGGAACGTGCGGTTGGCACGATCGAGCAGGATCGAGAAGTAGTACTCCTCCGCGATGTCGGCGCCCTCGGCGATCATCACACGCTTCGTGACGTGGCCCTTGATGTCGAGGCCGAGGATCTCGTTCGCCCGCTGAGCCGCCTCGTCCGGGTCGTGCGCCAGCTTCACACCGCCGGCCTTGCCGCGGCCGCCGATCTTCACCTGCGACTTCACCAC
Organism: Galactobacter sp.; assembly: GCA_022712075.1. Taxonomy (GTDB): domain Bacteria; phylum Actinomycetota; class Actinomycetes; order Actinomycetales; family Micrococcaceae; genus Galactobacter. The sequence goes on along the minus strand of JALAHE010000362.1, from coordinate 1,081 downwards.
CACGGTGCCGCCGCCCAGGGCCTCGGCGGCCTGCTTCGCGTCTTCGGGGGTGTCCGCGACCTTCGCTGCGAGCACGGGGACGCCGTACTCCTCGAAAAGGTCACGTGCCTGATACTCGAAAAGATCCACGTGTCTTCCTTCGTGTGTTGGTGGCACACCACCGGCGCACGTGATCCGCGCCGGCTGCGCGCCTCGTCCGGTTTGCCGTCGAGGGGACTCAACCGAGAACTCAGTCTAATCCGCATCCAGGAGGAAAGCGCGTGTGCAGAAAGACACACCGAGGAGAACCTTGTCGGACAAGAATCTTGACTTCAAGGTAAAATCACGGTCATGGACCTGCAGACCGCGCTGACCGCCGAACCCGATGAGGTGGATCGGATCATCGCGGCCTGGCGCGAGGTCCGACCGGACATCGACGTCACCCCCATGGAGATCCTCTCCCGCGTCTCCCGCCTCTCCCGTCAGCTGGACCGCAGGCGCAAGTCCGTGTTCTCCTCCCACGGCCTCGAGATCTGGGCCTTCGACGTGCTCTCCGCCCTGCGCCGTGCAGGCGAGCCCTACCAGCTCTCCCCCACCGCGCTCACGGAGGAGATGCTCGTGACCTCCGGCACGATGACGAACCGCATCGACCGCCTCACCAGCGCCGGCTGGGTCTCCCGGCGCCGCGATCCCACGGACCGCCGCGGCGTCCTCGTGCAACTCACGGAGGACGGCCGCCGCAAGGTCGACAGCGCCCTCGCGGACTTCGTCGCCCTCGAGTCGCGCCTGCTGGAGGAGCTGGCGGACGAGGAGCGCGGGACGCTCGCCGCTTCGCTCCGCCATCTGCTCGCCTGGGTCGAGGCCGTGGACGAGCGCGCACCGGGCGCCGAGGACGAGGTCGCCTGAGCCTCCTCCCGGGCCTGAGCATCCGCCATGCGGGACCTAACCCACAGTCAGCACCCGCACACGCGTCCGAACACCCGCGAATTTCCGCAGACAGGCGGGTGTCCTGGAGCGAAGACGGGTGACATGCCTCGTAGACTCGCCTCATCGGCCCGTACTCCGGCACACGCCCCGGCCCACACACGACCCCCCCCCCCCC
>JALAHE010000361.1 GCA_022712075.1 Galactobacter sp. | reverse complement strand
GTGTGGCTGGGAGCGAGGCGCCGAGCGGCCCGCGTGGTGCTGGACCTCGAGGCCCTCGAGGTCACCGCCCTCACCGCAGCGCCGAACGACGACAGCGAACGCCTCCTACAGGCCTACCGGCGCGTGCGCCAGCGGGCCCTCCAGATCACGGCCGCCCTCGATCGCGAGGTCCCGGGGGATGCCGAGGTAGAGGAGGCAGCCGCGAGGGCTCACCGTGAGACCGAAGCGCTGGCCGGCGAGGCCGACGCTCTCCTCGTGGCCTGGCAGTTGCAGCGCGGCGGAGCGGCAGCCCAGGCGGCGTGGGAGCTGCTCGTCGCTCCGGCCCTGCGCGCGGTGGATCGCTTGAACTACGCGGACCCGGCCAGCTCGGTCACCCGCGGGCTGCTGGCCCTGCGGCCCCGCCTCGAGACCCTCCTGGCGGAGGCCGGCCGGGTTCCGGCGCAGATCAGCCTTCAGCGGTGGGAGAGCATCTGCGCCGAAGCACTCGTGCTCCTGGAACGGCGGCCGCCCAGCATCGCGGCGACGTACTCGGCAGCGACCGCGGCCGCCTTGTCGGGGGATCCCGCCGCACGGGCGGAGCGACTGCGCTCCGCGCTCGCAGCGTCGGTGCGGGTGGGCCAGGACCTCACGGCGGCCATCGAGGCACGGATCAACGCCACGGCCGGCGCGAGCGTGCCCCGGCGAACCGTGCGCCATGGCGGTGCCGCGCACGTGGCCAGCGAACGCACCTTCCCATGGATTCGCTCCGTGCTGGCGTGCGTGATTCTCGGCCTGGTCTTGGCTGGAACCGTCACCAACGTCTTCGTGCGCCAGGATCGGCAGGCCTGGCGCGAGTGGCTCGACAGGGCGACACCGGACCCGCAGGGCGACTTCCGCGTGGAGTCGGTGCGCCTCGTGGGCAGCGCTGGGGACACAGACCCCTCATCCGAGCTGGCGCGGGTCGAGGCCGCCGTACGCGCCGTTCCGTTGCCCTTCCCTGTGCGACTCACCGTGATCCTGGACGAGACCGGGGTCGAGCACCCGTGGCGGTGGCTGAGCTCCGTCCGCGCGGGCTCACCCGAGCTCTTCGACCCGCGCAACCTGGAGCCCCTCCCCCACGTGCTGCTCATCCATGGCACGACGTTCGGGAACGGGAGCGTCATGCTCGACCGCCTCGCCTTCGGGCGGCCGAATCTCGACCCCAACAACACCGGGACGCTCTCCAGCGATCCGCAGTACCCCTCGCGGCCGCGCGTCGACTGGGATGCCCCGCTCGCACAGCAGCTCGCCGACGCCCTCGCTCACCTTTCCACCGGTCCGCAGCGGCTGGCCGACTCGCTTGCGCCCCGGCGCACCCACGACACCACCGGCATCCTCGGTTCCGCCTTCCTCTTCTTCGCCGGCGGCGGGTTCCTGCTGTGGCACCTGCTGTGGAAGCGCAGGCAGAACGGCCCGGCGTTGCGCCTCGCGGCGGCGACCAGGCGGGAGTTCGCGCGCGCGAGCGGCCGTCTCGATGCGCTCGCACTCGACCAGGATGAACTCCTCCTGCATGCTGTGGCGGCCCAGCGCTGGGACGCGCCGAGCGCCGCCGACCGCCATCTTGTCGATGCGAGGCTGCTCGATCGGGGGCTCATCCTCGCCCTGCGGTGGAGAGAGGAACTCCGGGCCGTCCCACGCGAGGCGCTGCAGGACGCCGGCGTCCGCGAACGCTTCGAACGGTTCTCTCAGCTCGTGTCAACGCTGGGGTCAAGCAGCGCGGGGATCGAACGCTCGGCGCAGGAGATCATGAGGGAGTCGCTCGAGCGGCTGGAGCGCAAGGGCAACGACCTCTAGCCGCAGACGCACCCACCCAAAAGCACAACGGCGGGGAAACGCCCGGTGGACGTTCCCCCGCCGCGCAGCGGCTCAGCGGCTCAGCGGCTCAGCGGCTCAGCGGCTCAGCGGCCGAAGATCTTGCCAAGGAAGCCGCCCGAGGACTTGGCCGAGGCCTTCTCCTCGTCGGTGCACTTGCACCACTGGCCGGCGGGCACGCCTGCCTTGACGGCGGCGACGTGTTGGCCGCAGCCGGCCCAGGTGGTCTTGCCGCAGTTCTTGCAGGAAACGGGACGGCACATGATGGTTCTCCTTTGGTTGGGGTGGGGTTGAAGCGAGAAAGGTTCTAGAGACCGAGCGCGGCCTTGGCGCCGAGCGCCAGGATCGCCACGGACAGGGCCGCGAGGAACACGGTCTTGGTGAGGGATTCGGACAGGCGCGTCGAGAGCCGCGCGCCGAGCAGCGCCACCGCGGCGGTGGCCCCGGCGAGGATGAGCGCCTGCACGGGGTAGTCGGCGCCGAGGGCGTCGTGGCCGGCCAGCAGGTGGGTCACCACGCCGGACACCGAGGTGCCGGCGATGATCGCGAGCGACGTGCTCGCCGCGCGCCGCATGGTGAGGCCGAGCAGCACGGTCAGCGCCGGCACGATGAGGAACCCGCCGCCCACGCCGAGCAGCCCGGTCAGGTACCCGACCACGCCGCCCACCGCGAGGCGGTTGATCCAGCAGGAGACGGGGAACGCCTCCGGGTCCTGATCCTGAGGGCACGACGGCGCCCGGTCGCCTTCGGCGCCGGCGTCGCCGGCCGGGCCGGCCGCCACCAGCGCCGCGGCGCGCTCGCGCGCGGCCACCCGCTTGGCGCGGATCCCGGCCAGCTGGCGCCAGAGCGCCACGAGCAGGATCGCGAGCAGCATCCAGGTGAGCACGGCGTCGGGCAACAGCGGCGCGGTGGACGCGCCCCAGGCCGCGGCCGGGATGCCGGCGGCGAGGAACCCGGCGACGGAGCGCCAGTCAACCGCCTGGTCCGCTCCCCCGCCGCGCCGGCCCAGCAACCCCACGAGGGCACCGGCCAGGACGGCGGCGAGGGACAACGCCGACGCCTGCGCGGCCGAGGCCCCGCCGAGCAGCATGAGTGCCGGGACGGCAACGATGCCGCCGCCGGCCCCCACCACACCCAGCAGCGCGCCGACCACAGCGCCCACGAGGACCAGGATCAGCCAGCTCACGCCGCGGCCACCGGGACTTCCACGCGACCGGGCACGGCCACCGACAAGGCGCCGAAGCCGCCGAGTACATCGCTCACGCGCTCATAGCCAGCCGCGCGCAGCACGGAGGCGGCCACCGAGGAGCGCCAACCGCCGGCGCAGTGCACCACAAGATCCAGGTCCTCCGGGACCTCGGACAGGCGGCGAGGGAGCTCTGCGAGCGGGATACGCAGCGAGCCGGGCATGGCTCCGGACTCGATCTCGCCCGGGTTGCGCACGTCGAGGTAGAGGGCTCCGGAGGCCACGGCCGCCTCCGCCGCGAGCGGCTCGAGGCGCTGGGCCACGCCCCACTCACCGGCACCCTGCAGCGCAAGGCGCGCCGCGTCGTCGAGCACCAGGAAACCCTTGCCGCCGTCCAGGCCGATGCGGGCGGCGCGGACACGCGCCTCCTCCGCCTCGGTCGCGGAGGCCGCGACGAATACCACGGAGGCGCCGAGCGGCGCGACCATGCCGAGCGTCTCGGCGAAGCGGCCGCCCAGGTCAACGTTGAGGGAACCGAGCACGTGGCCGGCGCCGAAGTCATCGGGCGAGCGGGTGTCGATGAGCACGGACCCGGCGGCACGCGCGGCAAGCGCCTCGGTCACCGAGAGACCGGAGGGCAGCCCGTCCACGTCGAAGAGCGCGCGCTCGGCGCGGTTGAGGACGGCGTCCTCGCCGAAGTACGCGGGGATGGCGGGCTGGCCGCTCGTCAGGATCCGCACGAACTCCTCGACCGGCAGCTCGCGCGCCAGCGGGTTCGTGAGTCGCTGCTCGCCGATCGTGGACTCCAGCTCGGTGGAGAGGTTCTTGCCGCAGGCCGAGCCGGCGCCGTGGGCGGGCAGGACGCGCACGGCGTCGGGGAGGGCCATGAGGCGGGCCACGGAGGCGTGCTGCGCGTGGGCCAGCTCGAGCGGATCCGCGCCGACGGCCGCCGCGAGGTCGGGCCGGCCCACGTCGCCGATGAAGAGGGTGTCGCCCGTGAGCACGGCCTCCACGGAGGAGTCTGCGCCGGCGGGTCGCAGCAGCAGGGAGGTGGACTCCCACGTGTGGCCCGGCGTGTGGACGGCCTCGATGACCAGGCCAGTGGCCGGATCGCCGAGGGCCAGGCGCTCGCCGTCGGCGAAGGCGCGGTGGGCGTACTGCGGGTCGGCCTGCGGGCCGTAGCCGATCCACGCGCCCGTGGCGGCCTGCAGCTCGAGGTGCCCGGCCACGAAGTCTGCGTGGAAGTGGGTGTTGAAGACGCCCTCGATGGTGAGGCCGAGCTCCATCGCGTCGGCGAGGTACTCGTCCACGTCGCGGCGCGGATCAACGATCACGGCGCGGCCCGTGGCCTCATCGGCCACGAGGTACGAGGCGTGCGAGAGGCAGCCGAGGTAGTACTGCTTGAGAATCACGTTCCTGGCCCTTGTCTGTTGCGGGTCGGCGGCCGAAGTCACCGGGGGTCACACACCACAGTGCCAGATACCCCCAGGGGTATGCAAATTACCCCAGGGGGTATACGCTGGAGGCCGGTTCAACACCCCCAGCACGCCCAGGAGGACCCCATGGTGCAGCTCGACCCGCAGGACATGAAGCCGGTCATCAACCGCTTGAAGCGCGCCCAAGGCCAGCTCGCCGCCGTGGTGCGCATGCTCGAGGAGGGGCAGGACTGCCAGCAGGTGGTGCATCAGCTCTCCGCGGCGTCCAAGGCCGTGGACCGCGCCGGCTTCGCGATCATCTCCTCCGGCATGCAGCAGTGCCTCACCGCCGATGCCGACCCCGCCGACCGCGAGGCGGACCGCGAGGCGATGGAGAAGCTCTTCCTCTCGCTCGCCTGACGGCTCGCTTCGGTCGCGCTGGCAAGGCACGACGGCGCATGGCCGGGGTAGCGCGGGCGCGCGCCCCGGGCGCTGCTCGCCGCCCGGGGCACAATGGGTGCGGGCAGCGCCGCCCACCCCCAGCGAAGGAGCACGCCATGACCGCCGCCACCCACGGACCTGACCGCTCGCAGGACGCTGCGGCCGAGCTGGCCTTCAGCCAGGCGATCCACGCCCTCAGCGATGACGATTTCGCGGGCCCCAGCCTGCTCCCCGGCTGGAGCCGCGCCACGCTCATCGCGCACGTCAGCGGCAACGCGCAGGCCTTCGCCCGCGCCATCGCCGGCGCCACCTCGGGCGGCGACACCCGCATGTACGACTCCCGCGAGCAGCGCAACGCCCAGATCGAGGAATACGCCCGGCTGCACCCCGCCGAGCTGCGCGCCCTGAGCGACGCCTCCGCCGCCTCCCTCGTCGAGGCGTGGGACGGCCTCACCCCCGAGCAGTGGTCCCTCAGCTTCACGAACGGCCAGGGCAATCCCATGCCGCTCGCCGGAACCGTCAAGGGCCGCACCCGCGAGGTGTGGGTGCACCTCGTCGACCTGGACGCCGGGCCCACCTTCGCCGACGTCCCCGCCGACATCGCGGAAGCCGTGCTCCGCGAGGTCTGGGCCTCCTGGACCGCCCGCGGCGCCGACGCCGGGCTGGCGATCTCGACGCAGGCGGCCGACGGCGCGCCACTCACCCTGGGCGCGGCCGAGGCCCCTGGCGTCACCCTCGTGACCGGATCGCTCGCCGCGGTCGCCGGCTGGGCCACGGGCCGCACGCGCGAAGGCGTCACCGC
>JALAHE010000037.1 GCA_022712075.1 Galactobacter sp. | reverse complement strand
TGGCCAAGGGCCTCGGGCTCTTGCTGCTGGCGGGCCTGGCCCGCCGTCACCTGCATGGGGCGGGCGACGGTGTGGTCTACGGCGGCCTGATCGGCGCTGGCTTCGCCTTCACCGAGAACATCCTGTACTTCTCGGCGGCCCTCTCCGAGGGCGGCGAGGCCTTCGGGGCCACGGTCTTCGGCCGCGGGCTGCTCTCCCCCTTCGCCCACGTGCTCTTCACCGCCGTGACGGGCGCCGCCGTTGGCTGGGCGACCGAGCGCGCCAAGGGTTTCGGCGGGATCTTCGGCGCGTGGTGCGTCGGACTCATCCCAGCGATGGTCTGCCACTACGCCTGGAACGCCCTCGCGAGCGGCGTGACGCCGCTGAGCTTCGGCGCCGGCTATCTCTTCACCCAGGTCCCGCTCTTCGTGGGCGCCGTTGTCGTTGCCCTGCTCCTCGTGGTGCGCGAACGCCGGCTCACGGTCAGCGCCCTCAAGGACTACGAGGCGGCCGGCTGGTACACGGGGCAGGAGGTCGCAACGCTCGCGAGCCCCCGCGCCCGCCGCGAGACGAAGCGCTGGGCCCGCAGCCGTGGCGCGTCGGCGCAGTGGCGGCACGTGGTGCGCACGGCGGATGCGCTCGCGGTGCTCCGTCAGCGCCAACGCATGAATCCGGGAGACGCCGCAATCGACAGCGACCAGGCGATCCTGCTGCACACGAGTCTCACTGCGCGCGAGGCGCTGCGTTCTGCCGTGGCCCACGGCCCCGGCGGCTGGACGGCCACGGGCGCTTAGCCCGGGGGCTCGCTTCGGGCCCGGCCAAGCCGGCAGCGCCAGAGAAAACAACGACGGCGGGGCTTCCCACCTTCACAAGGTGGGAAGCCCCGCCGTCGGGCGTTGTGGGCCTTGGCGCTTAGTCCAGCAGCGTGGGCTTGAGGCGCATGAGGCGACCGAGGAGGCCGTTGACGAACTCCGGAGAATCGTCAGTCGAGAGCGCCTTGACCAGCGCCACCGACTCGGAGACAGCCACGGCGTCGGGAACCTCGTCGTTGTAGAGAAGCTCCCAGAGGCCGAGTCGCAGGGCGACGCGATCGACGCCCGGCATGCGCTCGAGGCTCCAACCCTGGGCGTAGGTCGAGATGATCTCGTCCAGTCGCTCCTGGTGGCTCAGCACGCCGCCGACGAGCTCGCGCGTGTAGGGGTTGACGGGATCGTCGCCCTCCACGCGGCGGCTGAGCACGGCCGCCGCGTCGACGCCGCGCTGCTCGGCCTCAAAGAGCACCTCAAGGGCGCGCTGGCGGGCCTTACTGCGGGCGCTCACTCGGAGACACGCCCCAGGTAGTTGCCATCGCGGGTGTCGACCTTGACCTTGGTGCCCTGCTCAACGAAGAGCGGGACCTGGATCTCGTAGCCGGTCTCCAGCGTGGCGGGCTTGGTGCCGGCCGAGGAGCGGTCGCCCTGCAGGCCCGGCTCGGTGTAGGTGATCTCCAGGACCACGGAGGCCGGCAGCTCGACGTACAGCGGGGCACCCTCGTGCATCGCGATGACGACGTTCTGGTTCTCGAGCATGAAGTTCGCGGCGTCGCCGACGGTCTCCTTGCCCACGGTGATCTGGTCGTAGTCGTCCAGATCCATGAACACGAAGTCGCCACCGTCCAGGTACAGGTACTGGTAGTCGCGGCGGTCAACCGTGGCCGTCTCGATCTTGGCGCCGGCGTTGTAGGTCTTGTCGACCACCTTGCCGGAGACGACGTTGCGCATCTTGGTGCGCACGAACGCGCCGCCCTTGCCGGGCTTGACGTGCTGGAACTCGATGATGGACCAGAGCTGGCCATCGATCTTGAGCACGGTGCCGTTCTTGATGTCGTTGCTGGTCGCCACTGCTTCCTCTTTCGTGCGCTCCTCGTGGCTCCTGGGCGCGCGTGGGCACAGGACGAGGTGTTGGGTGAGATTCTCCGACAAGGGATTCTACCGTAACCGGGCCCCTCCCCCGTCGCCGGGCCCGCGGTAGGCCGCTAGACCGCGGCCGCTGCCAGCTCGAAGGCCAGGCGCGAGCACTCGACGAGTCGCGGATCGTGACCCGCCGCACGGCGACCCTCCCACGCTGCCTTGAAGCGCGTGGCGGCGGCCTTGACATCGCCGGAGGTGTAGAAGTCGGCGCCAAGCTGCTGGAGCACGTCGGCCTCGGAATCGGTGCCAGCAAACTCCTCGAGGAGGCGGCGCAGGCGGTTGATGGCGCGCTCGGTGTCGCCGTTCCAGCGCGTCACTTCGGTGTCAAGCAGGCGCAGGCGCGCGTTGGCCGGGTCCATGAGACGCGCCTCGGCGACCACCTCGGCGGCGTCGGCGAAGCGGCCGAGGGCGATCAGCACCACCACGCGGTCGCCGGCGTCCTGCGCCTCGAGCGTGGCGGCCGCGAGCGGCTCGTCGACGACGATGGGGCGCAGCTCGGGCAGGACGAAGCGCACACCGGGGATGCCGGTGTCCATGAGGGCGCTCTGGGCGATCATTCCGCAACCTCCTGGTAGGCGGTGAACAGCAGGTGATCCTCCGGCGCCTCCAGCACGCCGGGGCGGCCGAGGCCGTCAAGCACGATGAAGCGCAGATGATCGCCGCGGGACTTCTTGTCGCGGCGCATCGTGGAGAGCAGCGTCTTCCAACGGTCGGCGCGGTAGCTCGTGGGCAGGCCAAGGGCCTCGAGGACCGAGCGCACGCGGTCGGCCGTGGCGTCATCCGTGCGGCCCACGAGACGGCCGAGCTCGGCGGCAAAGACGAGGCCGACCGACACGGCGGCGCCGTGGCGCCACTGGTAGCGCTCGGCGTGCTCGATGGCGTGCGCCAGGGTGTGGCCGTAGTTCAGGAATTCGCGGCGGCCCGTCTCCTTGAGGTCCTCCCCCACGACCTCCGCCTTGACGGCGATGGTGCGGCGCAGGAACTCGAGGAAGGCCTCACTCTTGATGTCGGTGGCGGCCTCGATGTCGGCCTCGAAGAGCTCGAGGATCCGCTCGTCGGCGATGAAGCCGCTCTTCACCGCCTCGGCCATGCCGGCCACCAGCTCGTTGCGCGGCAGCGTCTCGAGGGCGCCAAGGTCGGCGATGACGCCGGCCGGCGGGTGGAAGGCGCCGACGAGGTTCTTGCCCTCGGCCGTGTTGATGCCCGTCTTGCCGCCCACGGCTGCGTCGACCATGCCGAGGAAGGTGGTGGGGACCGCGATCCACCGGACGCCGCGCAGCCACGTGGCCGCGACGAAGCCGGCCAGATCCGTGACGGCGCCGCCGCCTACGCCCACGCCGGCGTCGGAACGCGTGAAGTCTGACTGGCCCATGACCTGCCAGCAGAAGGCCGCGACCTCGACGCGCTTGCCCTCCTCGGCGTCAGGGATCTCCGCCGTCATGGCCTCGTAGCCGTCGGCGACCAGCGCCTCGCGGACGGCCTCACCCGTGCTGCGCAGGGCACGCGGGTGCACCACGAGCACCTTGCGCACGCGCTCGCCCAGGAGGGTGCCCATCTGCCCGAGGAGGCCGCGGCCGACGAGCACGTCGTAGCCGGGGCCCTCGGGCGTGTTCACGTGCAGGGCTTCGCTGGTGGTCATGCTGGGTGCTCCTCGGTTTCGGTGCGCATCGCTGTGAGGACGGTGCGTGCCACGGTCTGCGGTCCGTCCGCGTCGGCGGCCACGGTGTGGGTGGCCACCGCTTGGTAGTGGGGGGTTCGGTCCCGCGCGATGCGGGCCCAAGCTTCCTCCGGATGGTCCCCGGCCAGAAGCGGCCGGGAGGCATCCCCGGCGAGACGGCGCGCCGCCGTGTCCGGGGTGATGGTGAGCCAGACGACGGTGTGGCCGCCCAGGGCTGCACGGTTGGCCTCGGCGAGCACGGCGCCCCCGCCCGTGGCCAGCACGACGGCGGGCCCGGCCAAGACCGCGGCCAGGGCCGCCGTCTCGAGCTCCCGGAAGGCTGCCTCACCCCGCTGCTCAAAGAGCGTGGGAATGGGTCCGTGCCGGCGCACGAGTTCCGCGTCGAGATCCACGAAGGGCAGGCCGAGCTCGCGGGCGAGCTCGCGGCCGACGCTCGACTTGCCGCTGCCCATGGGCCCGACCAGGACCACGGTCTCACTCACGCGGGGGTCACTGCCCCGGGGTGAGCTGGGAAGGGATCGAGGCCTCGAAGGCCGCGATCGAGGCGCGTACCTGGGCCACGTTGTCTCCGCCGAATTTTTCGAGCACGGCGTCGGCGAGCACGAGGGCCACCATGGCCTCAGCCACCACGCCGGCGGCCGGCACGGCGCAGACATCCGAGCGCTGATGGTGGGCGCGGGCGGGCTCGCCGGTCGCCACGTCGACGGTGGCGAGGGCCTGGGGCACCGTGGCGATGGGCTTCATCGCGGCGCGGACACGGATGGACCCGCCGATGCTCATGCCGCCCTCGATGCCGCCGGCGCGGGCCGTCTCGCGCACGAGGCGTCCCTGCTCGTCGGCGTGGATCTCGTCGTGGGCCACGCCGCCGCGGCGGCGGGCCGTCTCGAAGCCGTCTCCGACCTCGACGCCCTTGATGGCCTGAATGCCCATGAGGGCGGCAGCAAGGCGCGCGTCGAGGCGGCGGTCCCAGTGCACGTAGGAGCCGAGGCCCACGGGCAGCCCGGTGGCGATGACCTCGACGACACCGCCCAGGGTCTGGCCGTTGTCGTGGGCGTCATCGACCTCGCGCACCATGGCGGCGGAGGTCTCGGCGTCGAAGCAGCGCAGCGGATCGGCGTCGAGCGCCTCCACGTCCGCGGGGCCCGGCAGCGCAGAACCCGCGGGAACGGCGACCTCACCGAGGGCGACCGTGTGCGAGACGAGGCCGATGCCGAGCTCGCGCAGGAAGGAGGAAGCGACCTCGCCGAGCGCCACGCGGGCGGCCGTCTCGCGCGCCGAGGCGCGCTCGAGGACTGGACGAGCCTCGTCGAAACCGTACTTCTGCATGCCGGCCAGATCGGCGTGGCCGGGGCGGGGCCGCGTGAGGGCGGCGTTGCGGGCCTTGCCCTCGAGCGCGGCCGGATCCACCGGGTCGGCGCTCATGACCTGGCTCCACTTGGGCCACTCGGTGTTGGCAACCTCGATGGCCACGGGCCCGCCGAGGGTGGCACCGTGCCGGACGCCGCCGGTGAGCGTGACCTCGTCACGCTCAAACTTCATGCGGGCGCCGCGGCCGTAGCCCAGGCGGCGGCGGGCCAACGCGTCTTGGACGGCGGCCGTGGTCAGGGGGACACCGGCAGGCAGACCCTCAAGGATCCCGACAAGTGCGGGTCCGTGGGACTCTCCGGAGGTGAGCCAACGCAACATGTTCACCATCCTGCCACGGTGCTAGAGGGGGGCGCCTGCCGGGGTGATGTCCGCTGCGTCACACAACGCGGCGACGACGCGCTCCTGACGGGCACGCGGATCCCCGGTGAACAGCTCGATCTGGGCGATCGCTTGGTAGACCAGCATCGCCAGGCCGTGCACTGCGGTGCCGCCGGCGCGACCCCAGGCCGCGGCCAGCGGGCTGGGCCAAGGATCGTAGGCAACGTCAAGGAGCGGGACGCCGGGGCGCGCGAGCGCGGCAACGGCTTCGGCCGAGGCGTCGGCGGCGCCCGGGGGCAGGGCCGAGACCACTGCGCCCGGCGCCGAACCCCGCGTCACGGTTGTGAGGGAGGTCACGTCGACGTTCAGTCCGAGGGCGTCCCCCAGCTCCACCAGGCCGGCGGCGCGCTCTGGGTTGCGCACCGCGACGGTGACGCGTTCAAGGCCGAGCTGCGCGAGCGCCGCGAGGGCCGAGGCCGCCGTGCCGCCACCGCCCAGGACGAGCCCGGGGCGCTCCGGGTCCACGCCGCCGGCGGCGCGCAGCGCCAAGACGATGCCCTCGACGTCGGTGTTGTGCCCGCTCAGGCGCACGCCCTCCTCGGACCGCGACACCACCACCGTGTTCATGGCACCGAGCAGGCGCGCGGTCTCGCTGACCTCGTCCATTTCCGGCAGGAGTGCCTGCTTGAGCGGCATGGTCGCGGAGAGTCCCACCCAGCCCGGCTCCGTTCGCAGGCGCTCGGCGAGGGCCGGGGCGGCCGCCGCATCGGCCTCGATGCGCCCGTAGTCGATCTGCGCACCTAGCAGGGCGTAGGCCGTTGAATGCAGCAGGGGCGAGCGGGAGTGGGTGATGGGCGAACCGGCGACCGCCGCCCTGGCCCCGCTCACTTGCACCGGCCTTCGTTGGCCTGGCACCACTGGCGGTACTTGTCGACGTTGGCCAGGTGCTCGTTGTGCGTCGTGGCAAAGAGCGTCTCGCCCGTGTCCAGGTTCACCGTGACCCAGTAGTAGTAGTCGTTCGTCTCCGGATGAGCTGCCGCCTCGATGGCGGCGTCGTTCGGGGAGCCGATCGGCGTGGGCGGCAGGCCCTTATGCACGTAGGTGTTGTAGGGGTTCGACTTGTCCTGCTGCTCCGCCTTGGTGACGAGCAGGGAGTAGCGATCCAGCCCGTAGATCACCGTCGCGTCCGACTGCAGAAGGCCGTAGGTCTCCTTGTTGTCGGCGGCGAGGCGGTTCTCGATGACGCCGGCGACCTTGGCGTAGTCACCCTTGAGGGCCTCCGCCATGAGGATCGAGGCCACCGTGAGGGCGCGCTGCTGCTTGTCCGGGTCGGTGATTCCCTGCTTCTCGAGCGTTGCCTTCGTGGCGTCAACGAGGCCCTGCAGCACCGTCTTCACGTCGGCGTCCACCGGGAAGCGGTACTCCCCCGGGTGCAGCCAGCCCTCCAAGTTGCTTGCGGAAGCGGGCAGGCCGAAGTCGCTCGGCTTGTCAGCGGCTGCCTTCAGGTCCTCGAGGCTCAGGCCGGTCCCTTCGGCGATCGCCTCGAGGGCGGCGCCAAGTCGCACATTGGGATCGAGGGCGAAATAGCTGACCGCTTCGGCCTTGCCGGTGAGCGCCTCGAGGGCGTCGGAGGCCTTCATCTCGAGCTTGAGTTGGAAGTCCCCGGGGTGGAAGGTCGCGGCGGTGTTGGCGGCCACGGCGGCGTCGAAGGCACCGGTGCTCTTGACCACACCGGCGTCGACGAGGTGCTTACCGATCTGCTTGGCGCCCCAGCCGTTCTGCACGGTGAAGGCCACGTTGCCGGTGCCGGGGCCCGCAAAGTCGGCGGGCGGCGCGGTCAACTGCTTGAGCATCCAATAGCCACCGCCACCGACGGCGAGCAGGAACACCAGCACAATCGCGGCAAGGGTGATCCCGCGGCGGCGGCGACGGCGCTGCCGCGCGCTGAGGTCGACCTCTTCGCTCGGGTAGAAGTGCTCGGCGGGAAGATACCCGGGCGGCACGGCCCCGAAGCGGGACAACGCGTCCTCGAAGCTGCCGCCGTGGTGAACCGCGCCCGCCTCCTCCTCGGCGGCGGCCAGCCACGCGCCGTCGTCCGCCGTGGGCTCCAGCGCGGGGTCGAAAACGTCGTGCTCGCTCGAGACATCTGCCTGTTCCTGCGCGTGCCACGAGACGAGCTCGGGGGTCTCCTGCGCATCAAACTCATCCACCGGCGCCGCCACGGGAACTGGGGTGGGAAGGATCGTCTCCTCCGCCAGCGCGAGGGCCTCCTCAACGGCCGCAGTGTCCCCGGCGCCGTGGCGCCCCACGCCGGTGAAACGGCGCGCGGGAGTGTGCCTGCGCCGACGACGGCGCGGTGCGGGGCTCTGCGGCGGGGTGAGATCCCCGGATTCCGTGGTGCTCAAGCGATGTCCTTCACGGATCGAGGCGGCCCTGGGGCCACCGGGGGCAACGATCAGGCGAGGGGCTGTCCGGCGGGACGGCCGAGGGATTTCTGCATGTCGAGCGCCTGTTGCAGGATCGCCACGGCGGCGGCCTGATCAATCACGGAGCGCGAGTTCTTCACATTCAAGCCGTTCTCGTGCAGCTGTCGCTGCGCCGACACGGTGCTGAGGCGCTCGTCGATCATCCGCACTTGGGCGCCGGAGCCTGCCTCGGCCAGTGCGGCCGAGAGCTCGCCAGCGTAGTCGAGCGCGTCCTGCGTGGAGGGGGTATGCCCGCCGCTGAGATTGCGGGGAAGGCCCACGTAGATCGTGAGGGCGTCTGCCTCGAGCGCGTGCTGAACGAGCAGGCGCTGGTCGCTGTGCTTCTTCACGTCCCGGCGCAGGGTGCGCACGGGGGTGGCAAGCAGGCCGTCCGGGTCGGCGGCGGCCAGGCCGACACGGGCCTTGCCCACGTCGACGCCCAGCCGCACGCCGCGGGGCAGGGCCGGCGCAGCTGATGCGCCGTCCCCGCCCCGCGGGACGTCCGTCTCGAACTCAGGCACGCTGCGCCACGAGTCGGGTGACCTCGGCGAGGGCCGCCGGGATCTGGGCGGCATCCTGGCCGCCGCCCTGGGCGACGTCGTCCTTGCCGCCGCCGCCACCGCCGAGCACCTTGGCACCGGCGCGCACGAGCGCGCCGGCCTTGACGCCGGCGTCGCGGGCCGCCTGGTTGGTCGCCACGAGCAGCACCGGCTTGCCGGACACGACGCCCGTCACTGCCACGGTGGCTGCATCGGCGCCGAGGCGGTCGCGGGCCGGGAGCGCCAGGGCGCGCAGATCGTCGGCGCTCGAGACCTCGCCGGCGTCGTGCGTCACGAGGCGGACGCCGGCCACGTCGGTCGCTGCTGCCACGAGGGCGGCGGAGGCTGCCTGCAGCTTCTCGTGACGCAGGCGCTCCACCTCCTTCTCGGCGGCGCGCAGCTTGGCCACGGTGGAGGTGATGCGCTCGCGCAGCTCGCCCGAGGGCACGCGGAACATCTCGGTCAGGTCGTTGACGAGGGCGCGCTCGGCGGCGTTGTGGCGGAAGGCCTCCAGGCCCACGAGCGCCTCGACGCGGCGGTTGCCCGAGCCGACGGAGGCCTCGCCCAGCAGCGTGAGCGAGCCGATGTTCGCCGTACGGCCCACGTGCGTGCCGCCGCAGAACTCGCGCGACCACGCGCCGTCGATCTCCACGACGCGGACGGTGTCCCCGTACTTCTCGCCGAACAGGCTCGTGGCGCCGAGGGCCTTGGCCTCGTCCTTCTTCATGACGCGCGTCAGCACGTCGAAGTCGCGGTCGATGGCGTGGTTGACGACCGCCTCCACCTCGGAGCGGGCGGCGGCGCTCATGGCGTCGGCCCACGTGAAGTCGAAGCGCAGGTAGCCGGCCTTGTTGAAGGAGCCGGACTGCAGGGCCTCGGGGCCGAGGACCTGGTGCAGCGCCGCGTGGACCAGGTGGGTCGCAGTGTGCGCCTCCTCGCCGGCGTGGCGGCGGGCGGCGTCGACGCTTGCAAGCACCGTGGCGTTGGCCGGCAGCTCGCCCTCGCGCACGATGGCGCGGTGGACGGAAAGGCCGCGCATGGGGGCCTGCACGTCGGTCACCTCGACGACGAAGCCGTCGCCCGTGATGAGGCCGGTGTCGGCGGCCTGGCCGCCGGCCTCGGCGTAGAACGGCGTCGCGTCGAGGACCAGCTCGATCTCCTGGCCCTGCTCGGCGACGTCGACGCGGGAACCGCCAACGAGGAGGCCGCGCACGGCGGACTCGGTCGCGAGTTCGTCGTAGCCGGTGAAGTGGGTGTCGCCTGCCTCGTGCAGCTCGCGGTACACCGTGAGGTCGGCGTGGCCGGTCTTCTTGGCCTTGGCGTCCTTCTTGGCGCGCTGGCGCTGCTCCTCCATGAGGGCGGTGAACTGCTCGCGGTCCACGGCCAGGCCCGCCTCGCCGGCGATCTCCAGCGTGAGGTCGATCGGGAAGCCGTAGGTGTCGTGCAGCGAGAACGCGTCGGCGCCCGAGAGGGGCGTGCCGGCGGCCTTGGCGCCCTCCAGGGCCTCCTCGAGGCGCGCGGTGCCGGAGGCGATGGTGCGCAGGAAGGAGCGCTCCTCGGCGTAGGCCACGCGGGCGATGCGCTCGAAGTCGCTCTCCACGATGGGGTAGACGCCCTTCATGGCGTCGCGCGAGACGGGAAGCAGGACGGGGAGCACCGGCTCCTCGACGCCCAGCAGGCGCATGGCGCGCACGGCGCGGCGGATGAGGCGGCGCAGGACGTAGCCGCGGCCCTCGTTGGAGGGTGAGACGCCGTCGGAGATCAGCATGAGCGAGCTGCGGATGTGATCGCCCACCACGCGCAGGCGCACGTCGTCGGCATGGTGCGGATCCGCGGGATCCTCCGTGCCCGTGTACTGCTTGCCGGCCATCTCGGCCGCGCGGTCGAGCACGGGACGGACCTGGTCCGTCTCGTAGATGTTCTCCACGCCCTGCAGGATCATGGCAAGACGCTCGAGGCCCAGGCCGGTGTCGATGTTGCGCTGCGGCAGCTCGCCCGCCACGTCGAAGTCGGTCTTCGAGCGCACGGCGGAGAGCTGGTACTGCATGAACACGAGGTTCCAGATCTCGATGTATCGGGTCTCGTCAACGGCCGGTCCGCCCTCGAGGCCGTAGGCGGCGCCGCGGTCGTAGTAGATCTCGGAGCAGGGGCCGCCGGGGCCCGGCTGACCGGTGTTCCAGTAGTTATCGGCCTTGCCGGTGCCGACGACGCGCTCGGTGGGGACGCCGATCTTGTCCTCCCAGATGCGGCGCGCCTCCTCGTCCTTCTCGTCGCCGTCCTCGTAGACCGTGACCCAGAGGCGCTCCGGGTCCAGGCCGAAACCGCCCTGATCCTGCGGGGTGGTCAGCAGCTCCCACGCGAACGTGATGGCGCCTTCCTTGAAGTAGTCGCCGAAGGAGAAGTTGCCGGCCATCTGGAAGAAGGTGCCGTGACGCGCGGTCTGGCCCACCTCCTCGATGTCGGCGGTGCGGATGCACTTCTGCACGCTCGTGGCGCGCGGGTACGGCGCGGGCTCCACGGCGGTCAGGTACGGGATGAAGGGAACCATGCCCGCAACGGTGAAGAGCAGCGAGGGATCGGATGAGACCAGGGAGGCGCTCGGCACGGCCGTGTGGCCGCGGGCCTCAAAGAAGCTGATCCATCGCTGGGCGATGTCCTGGGATTTCATGCTGCTGTGTGTCTCCTGCTTGAGCGAAGCGGTGGGGAAAGGGAAAAGTCTTTAGCGGACGGAGCCGTCGGCGTGGCGGCCGCGCGGTGCCTCGTCGATGCCGAGGGCTGCGCGCAGCTCGGCCTCGCGCGTGGCCATGCCGTCCTTGAAGGCGGCGCCGGCGGTCTCGACCCAACCGCTCACGCGGTCGAGGCCGGCGTCGGCGAGGGCCAGCGGCCCGCCGCTGGTGCGGGCCTTGGAGAGCTGGCGCGCGGCAAGCACGCCGATGCCCACGCCGAGGGCAACCCAGAACAGTTTCTTCACGTGTTCTCTTCTTTCGCTGGGGTTCGGAGGCAAGGCCTGCCCGGCCGATCAACCGTGGTTCCGCGCGCACCTGAGGGTGCGCCGCGGAGCCAGGCGATCAGCGGGCGCGGCGACCGCTTCCGCGGCGGGTCGTGGACAGGGCGGCGCGCACGCCGGAGCTGAAGGAGGCGATCTTGATGAGCGGCTTGCCAACGATCGCGGCGGTCAGGGAGGAGAGCGCCGTGATGTTGGCCGTGGCGTCCTGCACGTTCGAGGTGATGGCGTCGACGCGCTCGAGCTGCTGGTGGCTCGTGGCGACCGTCGTCGACACCTCGCCGAGGATCGGCGTGGTGTTGTCGGTGACCTCGCGCACGGCGCGGCGCAGCTCGTCGAAGACCCGACCGAGCTTGATGATCGGCACGGCGAGGAGGGCCACGAGGATCAGGAAGACTCCCGCGGCGATCAGGCCGGCGATGTCGGCGCCACTCATGTGCTGTGCTCCTTCATGTGTCACCTTGCGCGCGGCAGGTGCCGCAGCGCATGTCCACCTTACCGCCCCGGCGCTGCGCGGCGGTGAGGCCCACGGACGGGACAAGCCCGCCACCGCAATGAAAGCGGGGACGGGCTTGTCCTTGTTCCCCATGCGCGGGGCACGGGGAGCGCCTGGATCAGCGGGCGTAGTACTCGACGACCAGGTTCTCTTCGCAGGTCACGGGGACCTCGGAGCGCTTGGGGCGACGGACCAGCTTGGCCTGCAGGGCCTCGATCTTGACGTCCAGGTAGCCCGGGACGGCCGGCAGCACCTGCTGGTGCGCACCGGCGGCGGCCAGCTGGAACGGGACCATGGTCTCGCTGCGCTGGTGCACGTGGATCAGCTGACCCTCCTTCACGCGGAAGGACGGGCGGTCAACGCGGATGCCGTCCACCAGGATGTGGCGGTGCACAACCAGCTGGCGAGCCTGCTGGATGGTGCGGGCAAAGCCGGCGCGCAGCACGAGGGCGTCAAGACGCATCTCGAGCAGCTCGATCAGGTTCTCACCGGTCAGACCCTTGGTGCGACGAGCCTCTTCGAAGATGATCGTCATCTGGGCCTCGCGGATGCCGTACTGGGCGCGAAGACGCTGCTTCTCGCGCAGACGCACTGCGTAGTCGCTGTCCTGCTTCTTGCGGGCACGGCCGTGCTGGCCGGGACCGTACGGACGGCGCTCCATGTACTTCTCAGCCTTCGGCGTCAGGGCGATGCCGAGGGCACGGGACAGACGCACGGTGTTGCGTGCGCGATTGCTGGCCACGATAGTGTCCTTCTCTGTTCCGCGAGCTCTCAGGTGGCCTGGCCTCCGCATGTGGAGAGAGGGGGGAGCTCGCTTCCCGCCGTTCTGCAGCGCGCGCCCGCGGGCGCGGCTTGCCAGCCAAGGATCTAGCCTACCAGCGCGCGGCCGCTTCCAGTGCACGACGACGCCCCGGCACCCAGGGTGCCGTGCGTCACGTCGGGCGCGGGCCTGGCCGACCGCTCCAGGCATGCCTCCGCTAGGCGCCCTAGCGGCGCCGTCGTCCCCTGATGATGTCCCTCAACGTTTCGAGGCGCTGGCGCAGCCCGCGCTCGGCGCCGTTCTCGGTGGGGCGGTAGTAATTCACTCCCACGAGGTCGTCCGGCGGGTACTGCTGGGTGGCGACCCCGTGCGGGGCGTCGTGCGAGTACTGGTAGCCCTTGCCGTGCCCCAAGCGCTCGGCGCCCTTGTAGTGGGCATCACGCAGGTGCGCCGGGATGCCCTTGCCCTTGCCTCCACGCACATCGGCGATCGCCTCGTTGATGGCGAGGTAGGCGGCGTTGGACTTGGGGGCCGTCGCCAAGTGCACCACGGCGTGGCCCAGGATGATCCTGGCCTCCGGCATGCCGATGAGCTGCACGGCCTGCGCGGCGGCGACGGCCGTCTGCAGGGCCGTGGGATCGGCCATGCCGATGTCCTCCGAGGCGGAGATGACGAGGCGCCTGGCGAGGAAGCGCGGGTCCTCCCCCGCCTCCATCATGGTGGCTGCGTAGTGCAGGGCGGCGTCGACGTCCGAGCCGCGGATGGACTTGATGAGGGCGCTTGCCGTGTCGTAGTGGTTATCGCCCTGGCGGTCGTAGCGGCGCACGGCGACGTCCATGGCGCGCTCGGCGTCCTCGGCCTCGATCGTGGCGGGCCCCTCCTCCCCCGCCTCGCGGCGATCAAGCGCCACGGCGGCGGCGGCCTCGAGGCCCGTCAGCGCCTTGCGGGCGTCACCGCCGGAGAGCTGGATGAGGTGCTCGAGCACCCCCTCCCCCGGCACCACGCTGGCGCCGAGCCCCCGTTCGTCGGCGATGGCCCGCTCCAGGAGCTCGCGCAGGTCCTCCTCCGTGAGCGAGCGCAGGGTCAGCATGAGCGAGCGCGAGAGCAGGGGAGCTACGACGGAGAAGCTGGGATTCTCGGTGGTCGCCGCGACGAGCACGACCCAGCCGTTCTCGACGCCGGGCAGGAGCGCGTCTTGCTGGGCCTTGTTGAAGCGGTGGATCTCGTCGAGAAAGAGCACCGTGGTGACGCCGCGCAGATCGCGGTCCTCGAGGGCCTGGTCCATGACCCGGCGCACGTCCTTGACGCCGGAGGTGATGGCGGAGAGCTCAACGAAGCGGCGGTGCGGTCCGCGCGCGATGACATGGGCCAGGGTGGTCTTGCCCGTGCCGGGCGGGCCCCACAGGATCACGGAGCTCAGGCCGGCCGGGCCACCGGCGCCGGATTCGGCCAGCTGGCGCAGCGGCGAGCCGGGCTTGAGCAGGTGTTTCTGGCCGGCGACCTCGTCCAGGCTCCGCGGGCGCATGCGCACCGCGAGCGGCGGGCGGGGGCGCGCACCCGCGGCGGCCCCGCGCGAGAGCGAGCTCGGCGCGAAGTCCGGCTCGTCGTCGTCATCCTGATGGAAGAGGTCATTCACGCCCTCAAGGCTATCGCTCGGCCCCGACGCGCGACGCCGCCGCGGCCCGGTAGCGTTATCACCGGTGCCGGGCGGAGGTCCCGCGCGGCGCCGGGAAGAGAACAGATGCGCGCAGTAGTTCAGGTGGCCGACGGGGCCCACGTCGAGGTCGACGGCGAGGTGGTGGGCGGCTTCGACGGTCACGGGCTCGTGGTGCTCCTCGGCGTGACCCACAGCGATCACGAGGGAACGGCCGTCAAGGTGGCGGAGAAGATCGCGCACTTGCGCATCCTCCCCGGCGAGCAGTCGGCGCTGCAGACGGGCGCACCCATCCTGCTCATCAGCCAGTTCACGCTCTACGGCGATGTCCGCAAGGGCCGCCGCCCCGGTTGGACGCAGGCAGCCCCCGGCCCCGTCTCCGAACCGCTCTACGAGGAGGTGGGCGGCGTGCTGCGCGGCCTCGGCCTCGAGGTCAGCACCGGCGTCTTCGGAGCCCACATGCGCGTGGGCCTCGTCAACGACGGGCCGTTCACGCTGCTGATCGACTCGGCCGACCTCCCCGGCTGATCCTGCCAACCAAACTCCGCACTTGACGACAGCGTCGAGGGCGGCAAATCGTGCCGCATGATGACAACGGCGCCTGGGATCGCCCCTGAACAATCGCCGTCGCGCCAAACCTACGCTGTCGATCCAACGAATAGGGTCATGCTGTCACTTGCGCAACATTGACATATACAAGGAATAGATCGGCCACGATTTAAACAAGTCGACCTGTTTCTCCGTGAGAGCGTCCATTCGGTACTTCACATCATCGTGATCTTCTAATAAGACGCAGGCAGCCAGTGCACCAAGGGAGTCAGACTCCTCGACGCCCTGAGAAAAGATGTCCCGAAGTCCCCTCACTTCTCGAGTTTCCTGTTCGGTGAGTGGACGCCGACGCCTGACAACCTGGAGGTCATTCACTTTCTGCCGAGCTGTCGGTTCCTCCTTGCCTCGCGACCACTCGAACAGTGCGAAACTTGCGTCCAAGAATGTCGCGGACTGTTCCGCATCACTGTCAGCCGCTAGGAGCAACTTCAGTGCCACTTGATCGGCCAACTGAGATGCTAGCTCGACGTCGGGCAATTTTTCGTAGAACGAAACAACCCGCTCAAGCGGCACATTTAGCAACACACAGAAATCTTCGACGGTCAATAGGTCGAAGGGAGTAGCTCGACCATAGGATGCCTCGCCGTCAACACTCAGATCGGTTGCGTAGATGTACGACTCATCATCACCGAAATAGTCGACTATTTTGAGCTCTCCTTCCGACTCATCTTTGAGTACGAGCACTTCAACGGCACCGGTACCCAGCCGGAGCCGAAATCGAGTAGATTCTGCGATGTCGAGCACTGGAGGCTGCCCGCGCTGAATACTGCGGGCTAGTTCCACCATGGTTTCTGCTTGAGCTCGAATGACAGATTCATAGTCCACTCGTGCCGGATCCACGCCCAGCACGGAACACGCGTCCACGAGGTCCGTGAGTTCACGTACTTGGACGTCGAGCTCCGACAGTGAACCGTTGGGGTCACCGCCGAACTCAATAAAGTTCCCGCCAAATGAAAACCCGCTGCTGGCCATCGCCTCGGAGAAAAAGACGGCGTCTTTCCAACGATCCAACAGCGAACCACACCCGGTGAGGTTGAAAGACACAGACCAGCCAGACTCTCCCTCGTCCAGTTCGATTGAAATTCCGGATCCCAAAGTCGAACGAACTTTCTTAGGGGAAATTCTGACTCGACGTATGCGATCAAACTGTATAGTGCGGGTACTGCTTTCGATCAGAATCTCATGTTCAATGTAATCAGACGGCAGTACCTCGAAATCTCCGTCCAAGACAACATCGTCACCGTCGAGATCACGCCCCAGGAGCAGGAAATTGTCCGTCCGCCTTTTCAGCGAGAACGGTCTTGACAGATCGATATCGTCAGAACTCAGCAAACGAAGCTCGCCTCCACCATCCCCAATCAGCAAGTTGTCCGTTGACAGTTTGATCTCACTGCGAGCGGCCCAGGCCAGGTCGAATATCTTCTGGAGTTGGTCTCCTCCATGCTCAATTACGCGGGTTTCAACAGCCACGGACTTCTGCGATGGCCCAAGCGAACTTGTCATCTCGGAGATCCTGAAGCGATTAAGGATTGCGTACTTCAAAGTTCCATCCAGCAGGCTAACCCGCGAGAAGTAACCTACAAAGAGCACCACAGGCGCCAATTTCTCGTACCCTGCGAGATCAACAACATCAAGATTAAAGGATTTAGGTTCACGTTCTTTCTTGCCAAGGCTTGCGCCCTTAACTTGAATGTTCACGCGTCCAATGAAGTCGCTCTTTGTTCGGCTGGGATCGGAATAAAGATCTACATGCCCGTCGGTAAATGGAGTCTTGTCGTTCACGTTCAAGTGGTCCTCAAGTAGAGGTGCAGTCAACATGAGACTGTTCAACATACCTACCGCCGCACGTTCAACGTCATTATGGTGGTGTGACACTGAAAAATTCCTTTGAGGGGTAGTTGCTCGTGATTAACGCGGCTGCATGGTGTACCAAAGGGTTGCGAGTAAGCAGATTCTAACCTATGTCGATTCGCGCACTCGACCGCACCACCAACACGTATTCATTGTGAAGCACACCCCGGTCTTGCGGACTGAACTGTAGGCCGCGAAAGACAGATCGCCTTCCCTGCGAAAAGTGCAATGTTCATCTGGTTGCCCCTCGGCACACAAAGCACGACGGCGCCGTTCCCCACCCAAGTGGGGAACGGCGCCGTCGGGCGTTGAACCGGAAGGATCAGGCCTTGGCCTGCTCCTCCTTGGCCTCGGCGGCCGCGGCGGCCTTGGGCTCCTTGGGGGCGTCGGGCTTGGCGTCCACGCCGGCCTCCTTGCGCTGCTGCGCCGTGATCGGGGCCGGGGCCGCGGTCAGCGGGTCGTAGCCGGCGCCGGTCTTCGGGAAGGCGATGACCTCGCGGATGGAGTCCTCGCCGGCCAGCAGCGAGACCACGCGGTCCCAGCCGAAGGCGATGCCGCCATGCGGCGGGGCGCCGAACTTGAAGCCCTCCAGCAGGAAGCCGAACTGCTCGTCGGCCTGCTCCTGGGTGACACCCATGACCTTGAAGACGCGCTCCTGGACATCGGCACGGTGGATACGGATGGAACCGCCGCCGATCTCGTTGCCGTTGCACACGATGTCGTAGGCGTAGGCCAGGGCCG
>JALAHE010000360.1 GCA_022712075.1 Galactobacter sp. | reverse complement strand
TGCGTCCGTTGCTCTGCTGCCTGCTCACACCGGTAGGCTGAGGGGTGTGAGCAGGCAGCAGAGCAACGGACGCATCGTCCTGGCGGGCACCCCCATCGGCAACCTCGAGGACGCCCCGCCGCGGCTGCGCCGGGCGCTCGAGGAGGCGGACATCGTGGCCGCGGAGGACACGCGCCGGCTGCACCAGCTCGTGAGCGCGCTCGGCCTGACCCTGCAGGGCAAGCCCGTCGCCTATCACGAGCACAACGAGGCCTCGCGCGCCGCGGAGCTCGTGGACCACGCGGCGGAGGGCGCCGAGGTCGTCATCGTCTCCGACGCCGGCATGCCCACCATCTCCGATCCGGGTTTCCGGGTCGTCGAGGAGGCGGCCCTGCGCGGTGTCGACGTCTCCGTCATTCCCGGCCCCTCGGCCGCCCTCGTGGCGCTTGCGGGTTCCGGCCTGCCGACCGATCGCTTCACCTTCGAGGGATTCCTTCCCCGCAAGCCGGGGGAGCGCCGCGAGCGCCTCGCCGAGCTGCGCGACGAGCGCCGCACCATGGTCTTCTACGAGGCGCCGCACCGCATCGACGCCACTCTCGAGGCGCTCGTGGAGGCCTTCGGCACCGACCGCCGGGCGGTCCTGGCGCGCGAGCTGACCAAGCTCTACGAGGAGTTCCGCCGCGGCACGCTGGGGGATCTTCTCGCCGGCGTGCAGGAGGTGCCCCCGCGAGGGGAGATCGTGCTCGTGATCGCGGGAGGCGAGGCCCCGGCCGCCGCGAACCCCGAGGATCTCGTCGCCGAGGTCCAGCAGGTGGTTGACTCCGGCCTGCGCCTCAAGGAGGCCTGCGCCCTCGTCGCCGAGCGCTCGGGCGTCTCCAAGCGCGAGCTCTACGAGGCGGTCCTGGCCGCCCGCAAGGGCTGAGCCCGGGCACCCGGCGCGAGCACGCGCCGTCGTGCTCTAAAATGAATCAAATTCATATTTTCACCCGTCAGGTGGTCAGTCCACCCGTCACGGATTCACCCTTGCGTGCCCTGCGCCGATACCGTAGGCGGTAGGAGTTCCATGACGAGTTGCTCCACCGAAACATTTTTCGAAGGAGAGAAATGACCGTGACTGCGCAGCGTGAAGCAGAGCTGATCGCTTCCATCCCCAAGGGTCTCTTGATCAACGGCGAGTGGCGCGACGCGTCCGACGGTGGCACGTACGACGTGTTCGACCCGGCCACCGGCAAGGTCCTCGCCACCCTGGCCTCCGCCACCTCCGAGGACGCCCTGGCGGCCCTCGACGCCGCCGATGCGGCCCAGAAGCAGTGGGCCCTCACGGCCCCCCGCGTGCGCGCAGACATCCTGCGCCGCGCCTTCGACCTCATCAACGAGCGCCGCGACGACTTCGCGCTCGTCATGACCCTGGAGATGGGCAAGCCCTACTCCGAGGCGCTCGGCGAGGTCACCTACGGCAACGAGTTCCTGCGCTGGTTCTCCGAGGAGACCGTGCGCCACTACGGCCGCTACCTGACCACGCCCGAGGGCAAGAACAAGATCCTGGTGCAGAACAAGCCGGTCGGCCCGTGCCTGCTCATCACCCCCTGGAACTTCCCCCTCGCCATGGCCACCCGCAAGGTCGGCCCGGCCGTCGCCGCCGGCTGCACCATGGTGCTCAAGCCCGCCAAGCTGACCCCGCTGACCTCGCAGCTCTTCGCCCAGGTCATGATCGAGGCCGGCCTGCCCGCCGGCGTGCTGAACGTCGTCTCCTCGGCCTCCGCCTCCAAGATCTCCGGCCCGATCATGAAGGATCACCGCCTGCGCAAGGTCTCCTTCACCGGCTCCACCCCGGTGGGCGTGCAGCTGCTCAAGGACGCCGCCGACAACGTGCTGCGCACCTCCATGGAGCTCGGCGGCAACGCCCCGTTCCTGGTCTTCGAGGATGCCGACCTCGACGCCGCCGTCGAGGGCGCCATGGCCGCCAAGATGCGCAACATGGGCGAGGCCTGCACGGCCGCCAACCGCTTCATCGTGCAGGACACCATCGCCGACGAGTTCGCCGCCAAGTTCGGCGCGGCCATGGCCGCCCTGAAGACCGGCCGCGGCACCGAGCCGGAGACCAACGTTGGTCCGCTCATCGATTCCAAGGCGCGCGACGAGGTGCACTCTCTCGTCGAGGCCGCCGTGGAGCAGGGCGCCACGGTCGCCGTGGGCGGCAACAAGGTCGAGGGCGACGGCTTCTTCTACCAGCCGACCGTTCTGAACAACGTTCCGAACGACGCAGCGATCCTGCGCCAGGAGATCTTCGGCCCCGTGGCCCCGATCACCACCTTCTCCACGGAGGAGCAGGCCATCGAGCTTGCAAACGCCTCGGAGTACGGCCTGGCCTCCTACCTGTATACCTCCGACTTCTCGCGCATGTTCCGCGTGTCCGAGCAGATCGAGTTCGGCATGGTTGGCTTCAACGCCGGCGTCATCTCCAACGCCGCGGCCCCGTTCGGTGGCGTGAAGCAGTCCGGCCTGGGCCGCGAGGGCGGCGCCGAGGGCATCGAGGAGTACTCGACCGTGCAGTACATCGGCATCGCCGATCCCTACGCCGGCCGCTGATCCTCAGTAGGCATCAAGGAGGGCCCCACCGGACGGTGGGGCCCTCCTTTTTTGTGCCCGACGGCGGGTGGCCGGGGCGCGGGGCGCCGCCCGGTAGGTGGGTGGCCCTGGCGGGCGCCGTGGTGCCTGGGTCTCAGGCCCGCCGTCCGGCTCAGGCGTGGCCCCGTGAACGGCGCGCCTTGAGCTCGCCGAGGAGCAGCTCGAGATCGTCGGCGAGGCCCGCCCCGCGCACTGGATCGGCCGTTGCCGGGCCGTCGGCGGGGGCGGAGAAGCGCTCGCGATCGACGGCCGCCGCCAGGCGGACGGCGGCCGCGGAGGCCTCGCCGTCCGGGAACCACGCCGCCGCCTGCTCGGGGGCCGGCAGGTTCGCCCTCGCGGGAGCGGCTGTTTCCGCGGTCGCGGCCTCGCCCGCGGCCTGCCGCGGCCCGGATGCTCCCTGAGCTGAGCCGCCCGCGGGGCGCGCGCCCGAGCGCCCGGCGGAGCGCCCGGCGGCGCGAGCCAGGGTGCGCCAGGCCAGGGCGGCTGACCCCGGGCCGCCGGCCCTGATCCGCTCGAGGCGGCGGCGGCGCAGCCAGCGGGGGAGCAGCCACGCCACGGCGGCCGCGGCAAGGGCACCGACGCCGATCAGGAGCGGGCCGAGCCAGCCCAGCCCCGCGCCAGGGGTGCCCTGCGTCCCGGAGCCGGCGCCCGCCGTCGTGCTGGGGGCGGCGGAGCTTGCCCCGTCCACCGCATTGCTGCGGCTCGCGCCGGGGCGCGGGTCGGAGGCCTGAGTCTGCGGGGCCTGCGAGCCGGAGGAGCTCGGTGCGGCGGAGGAACTCGGGGAG